>JAYUCQ010000253.1:0-10987 GCA_043740265.1 Hyphomicrobium sp. | reverse complement strand
CGGGCGCGGTCATCACTGGCTTCTGGGCGCTTGAAAGCGACTTCGGCATCGGCATGGGCAATCTACCGGTCATGCGTTCGCTGCTGACGCTCGCCTGGGATTGCCGCCGCGGCGAACTCTTCCGCGAAGAACTCAAAGGCGCCATGAAAATCATTGAGCGCGGTGATTTGCGCGCCGATGAAATGATTGGGTCGTGGGCCGGTGAACTGGGCCAGACGCAATTTTTGCCGCAGCACTATTACAACTACGGCATTGATTACGACGATGACGGCCGCCGCGATCTCATTCATTCCATCCCTGACATCATCGGCTCGACGGCGAACTTCATAAAGTCGCTGGGCTGGCGCGCGGGCGAACCGTGGCTCGAAGAGGTCCGCATCACCAAAGATTTGCCCTGGGATCAGGCTGACCTGGCGATCGAGCTGCCGCGCTCAAAATGGGCCGCATGGGGTGTGACAGGCGTCAGCGGAAAACTGCCCGCCGACACTCTCAACGCGTCGCTGTTGCTGCCGATGGGACGCAATGGCCCGGCGTTCCTCGCCTATCCGAACTTCCGCGTCTACACATCATGGAACCAGTCGCTGACGTACGCGACGACGGCGGCACATTTGGCAACGCGGATGGCAGGAGCGCCGAACGTCAGTCGCGGCAACGGCCAGCCGATCGAGAATCTCAGCTACGAGCAAACCAAGGAGCTGCAAATTCTATTGCAAAAACGCGGCTTCGAAGTTGGAGAACCCGATGGCAAACTCGGTGCCGGTACGCGCAAAGCTGTCAAGGTCATGCAGCAGAAGCTCGGATTTCCGGCCGACAGCTACCCCTCGCCTGAATTCCTTGGCGCATTGCGCGGGCGTGGCTAAGCCACCTTTTCGCCCGACCCATCGTACGGCGGGCCCATGACATTCAATTCACGCTTTGGCGCGGCGTACGGCAAGAAGCCTTTTTCCGTCGCCTCAGAATAGAACTTCGAAATTTTCTTGCCGTCGTTCAAATAGTCGACCGACATCACAACGACACCCGGCTCGAGGAAATCACGCACGAGAGCGTCGATGGCGTCTTTATCAGGCGCAAAGCCGTTGTTCTCCGCCTTGTCACCCTTGAAGAACAGATCCTCGCAGGCGATAGCGTTGATTGTTTCCAGATAGGCGTCGCGGCGCTTATGATCTTCGTCTTCCAGCGCGTCGATGATGTAGGCGCCGTTTTGCGGGATGATAACGAAGCTCGGGTTGGTCTGGCGCGCGTGTTTCGCCATTGCCACAACGAAATCGATCATGCGGCTGGCGGCTTCCCGCTCATTCCTCGGATCGCCGTCGCGGCATTCACTTGATTGCGCGATCTCGCAACCCCAATGATAATAGCCGTCGATAATATCGAGGTATGCGCCATCAAAACCCGCCGCAATAATCTTGTCGAGCCACCCTGTCTTAGCGCTGTTGAAAATAATCGCCTGCCAGGCCGGGTCCCAATAGCGGACCTTACGCGAGTTCGGCCATTGCTCGTTCCAGGCCCCAAGCCAGGCCGGCGCATCGGCCGTCGGCGTACCCGCTGCCCGTAGCGCTGGGTCCGTGTACGTCGTCCAGTTGTCCTGCCAGTGATCGCGATAGTCGGACGCTTCACCGACAGAGATATATGACACGACAACCGACTGTGCGCGCTTCCGGCTTTTGAGACTATCGACCTCGGCGCGCGTGAAGGCATTTTTGCCGGTGCCGTCCTTGGTGGAATCGATGACGATCAGATCGTGCGGCACGGCCACCAGTTCCGCCGTGCTCAACGGCTTTGTCTTGCCTTTGCCCGATGAGCCCTGCAGCTGATAGCCCCAGTTGCGCACGGTTTTGTCGCCCGACGCCGTTTCGAAATTCAATTCCATGCAGCGCTCCGGATTGCAATCAGTGCAGCTTGACCTGCGGCTCTGTGCGTCGCGTCAGCAGACGCGAAACAGTATCGAGGCCAACCTTAACCGGTCCATGCAGCGCCATTTCGTGCATTTTATAGAGCGAGCGGTACATCATCTTTGCGAAAAACCCTTCAATCCGCATCGACTTGCCGGAAACAAACCCCATCAGGTTGCCGACCGTCGAATAATGACCGAGCGACACCAGCGATCCGAAGTCCAGGTACTTGAACGGTGCCAGATCTGTCTCGCCGTTGATGCGCCGTTGCAGCTGCTTGACCAGATGCGACGATTCCTGATGCGCCGTCTGCGCCCGCGGCGGTAAAGGCATGTCTTCGCCTGGCAGCATCAGATAGGCGCAGTCGCCAATGGCAAATACATTGTCGTCGTTCGTCGTTTGCAGCGTCGGCTTGACCACCAGCATGTTGTTGCGGCTGACTTCTAGGCCGTCCAGCTTGCCAAGCACGTCCGGTCCTTTGACGCCAGCCGCCCAAACAACGAGTTCGGACGGCACGAATTCACCACCATCGAGCTTGACGCCGTCCTTGGTGACTTCGGTGACGCGTGCGTTGGTGCGGACGTCCACATTGAGACCGCGCAAAACTTCGGTCACGGACTCCGACATCCGCTCCGGCAGAGCGCCGAGGATGCGCGACGTGGCTTCGATGAGCGTGATCTTGATATCCTTTTCCGGCACGATCTTATCAAGGCCAAAGGCCACAAGACCGCGCAGGCTTGAATGCAATTCAGCGGAAAGTTCCGTTCCCGTCGCGCCGGCTCCAACAATCGCCACGTGCAGCTGGCCCGGACGCACCGGCCCCGGCTGAGAATTGGCGCGCACACACGCATTCAGCAGGCGGCGGTTGAAACGTTCCGCTTGCTCTGGTGTATCCAGCATAATTGCGTTTTCGTAAACGCCCGGCGTGCCGAACGCATTCGAGATCGAGCCGATTGCAACCACGAGAGTATCGTAAGGCAGCCAGCGATCCGGTGTGATTTGGCGTCCGTCTTCATCCACCGTTTCGGCGAGGTGCACGCGCTTGGCGGCACGATCGAGACCGATCATTTCGCCGTAGCGGTATTTAAATCCATGCCAATAGCCTTGCGCCTGATATTCCAGAGCGTGGCGCTCAACGTCCATGCTGCCCGCCGCAATCTCATGCAGCAGCGGTTTCCAGATGTGGGTACGCGAGCGATCGACGAGGGTGATATGGGCTTTGTTCTTGCGACCTAGCTTGTGGCCGAGTTGCGTTGCCAGCTCGAGACCACCCGCACCTCCGCCGACAACGACGATGTGGTGCTGGTTGCCTTGCCGTTCGAGAACAACCGACGGGATTGGGGGGGACGGCATAGCGGCAGTTGGCGCAGCGGATCCAGACGGCGGCGAAACTTCATTCATTGAGGCACCTGTCAATTGGCGCGCGTGATGCGCCGTTGCACGGTGGAGAAACGCCGGATTACCCTACCCGCGAATCTCGCCGCCTGTCGCCTTTTTTACATCCGCGACGATCTTCTGCACGATGGCGTCAATCGCCGCATCGGTTAGGGTTTCGCCCAATGGCTGCAGTGTCACCTCGATGGCCAGCGACTTATTGCCTTCAGCTGCCAAGCTGCCGCCTTCAAAGACGTCGAAAACATTGACGGCTTGAATTAGCGCTTTATCAGCCGCCGCCGCTGCCTTGATGACATCGCCTGCCGCCACGTCTTTGCTGACAATGAATGCGAAATCGCGTGTCACTGGCAATAAATCTGAGACCGCCATTTGCGTTTTTGTGCGCGATTTCTTTTTCTCTGCCGGCAAAGCGTCGAGAAAAATCTCAAACGCGGCAACAGGCGCTTCGACATCGAGCGCTTTTAGCGTCGCGGGATGCACGTCGCCGAAGTGCGCCAACACAACCTTGGGGCCAAGCCGCAACGTGCCTGAGCGTCCTGGATGATACCACGCAGGCGCATCGCGCGTGATCTGCGCCTTCGCGGGATCGAGCCCGAGGGCGCTCAACGCCGCGAACACATCCGCCTTAACGTCGAACAGCCCGGCATTGTCCGCTTTGCCATCCCCCGCCTTGCCGTCCCAATGACGGCCAGACCCAACAAGCTTTGCCGTTCCCGCGCGCACACCCGCGGCGCTGATGTACTGATCTTCCGGCTTTGGCCCGCGATAGCTCTGGCCAAGTTCGAACAGCGCCACATCATTTGCGCCGCGATTGCGGTTGCGCGTCACCGCCGTCAACAAGCCTGGCAACAATCCGGGTCGCATCGATGACAGTTCGCTCGAAATCGGATTGGCAAGATCGAGCGCGGGCGATCCGCCACCAAAGTGCATTGCCTGCTCCTTAGTGATGAAGCTCCACGTCACCGCTTCAACAAAGCCGCGTGCAGCCAAAAGACGCCGACCGCGTCGTGCACGTTTTTGCTTTTCCGTCAGCACGGCGCCGGTTACGCCGTGCAAACGCGGCAGCGGCGTCGATGGAATCCGCTCAAGGCCCGCGATGCGAACGACTTCCTCAACGAGGTCAGCGGCGCCGTGTATGTCGGGACGCCACGTCGGCACCGTCACTTTGGCGAGGCCGCTCGAGCCCTCAACCTTGCAACCGAGCGCTTCCAACGTCATTTTAATTTCGGCCTGCGAGAGCTTGACGCCAGTCAACTTTTCAACGCGCGCGAAATCAAAGGCGATGACGCGGGTTTCAATGG
Organism: Hyphomicrobium sp.; assembly: GCA_043740265.1. Taxonomy (GTDB): domain Bacteria; phylum Pseudomonadota; class Alphaproteobacteria; order Rhizobiales; family Hyphomicrobiaceae; genus Hyphomicrobium_B. Next base: position 6,399 of record JAYUCQ010000253.1, on the reverse strand, counting down.
GTTCTTTGCCGGCAACTTTGGCCTTTGTCGGCTCGCCGCCGCAGAATTTCAAAATCATGTCGGTTGCGAGATCAAGACCAGGGCGCACGGAGGCTGGATCAACGCCGCGTTCGAAGCGATAGCGGGCATCCGTTTGCAACCCGGCTTTGCGCCCGGTGGTGGCTGTGCGCACGGGATCGAAATAGGCGCTCTCGATGAAGACGTTTTTTGTCGCGTCTGTTGAACCGGAGGGCTCGCCTCCCATGACGCCGCCAAATCCGAGCGGACCGCTATCGTCGGCGATGACGCACATGGTTTGATCGACGGTGTGTTCTTTGCCGTCGAGGCCCAAAAACTTTTCTACCTTCTGTCCAAGCCGCGCGCGAATTGGCCCCTTGAGCTTATCGGCGTCATAGACATGCAGCGGACGGCCGCGATCCAGCGAGATGTAGTTCGTCACATCGACGAGCGCATTGATCGGGCGCAGGCCGACGGCTTTCAAACGGTTTTGCATCCATGCGGGCGAGGGGCCGTTCTTGACGCCCTTGACCACGCGGCCGGCGAAGACGGGACACGCGTTCGCTGTTTCCGGCGTGAACTCAAGTTTTATGTCGATCGGGCAATCCATTTTGCCTTCGACGCTGCCAAGTTTTGGTTCGGGCTTGAGCGTGCCCATGCCTGCCGCCGCGAGATCACGGGCAATGCCGCGCACGCCGGTGCAGTCTGGACGATTGGGCGTCAGCTTGACTTCGATGACCGGATCGTTGAGGCCAGCGGCGTCGATGTAGCGCTCGCCGACTTTGCTCGCCCATTCGGCTGGTAAATCGAGAATGCCATCAGCCTCACTCGACAATTCAAGTTCCGCCGCCGAGCACATCATGCCGTTCGACACAACGCCACGCACCGGTTTTTTCTCAAGCGTGATTTTTGATCCCGGAATATACGTGCCGAGCGGCGCAAACACCGCGACCATACCTGTCCGCGCATTGGGTGCGCCGCAGACGACTTCCATCAGCGGCTGGCCCTTCGCCACTTCAACCTGCACGACTTGCAGCTTATCGGCGTTCGGGTGCTTCTTGGCTTCGACAATTTTCGCAATCGTGAATGCACCAAGCTTTGCGCCGGGGTCTTCGATTGCTTCGACCTCAAGCCCAATCGCATTCAATTTCGCCGCCAGCTCACCGACGGTTTTCCCCGTCTCAAGATGATCCTTCAGCCAGGAGAGTGTGAATTTCATGTGTTGTTGTTCCGATCGCCGGTGAAAGTGGCATCGTTCCGGAATACGCTAGCTACATACCAAGGGTTGTGGCCAACGGAGATTGAGAAGTGATCTGCGGAAGCTTCTTTTTCTTGTTCTAAATGGGGAGCATAGTATTCTGCGTTTTTTCGCGCGGATGCGTTGACGATTTCATCAAATTCCAAATGCTTGCATGCCAATCGTTGGAGCAACTGAACTATTTCGCTTTCAGACATGCTTCCAATCGGTAATGAGCGCTCATAGAACTTTTCGAGACCTCTATAGCCGCGGATCAACCAAGATCGATTAGGCATCTTCGATCCATTTTCTATTGTTCTACGTCGACAACCCGCCGCCCAGCGTAGGCACGTCGAGCATCGAAAATCCGTAGTGCCGCAGCCATTTCAAATCGCCGGCAAAGAACGCGCGCAGATCGGGAATGCCGTATTTCAGCATCGTCAACCGGTCCAAGCCGACGCCAAACGCGAAGCCCTGGTACTTTTCCGGATCAAGCCCGCAATTCCTCAAAACATTCGGATGCACCATGCCGCAACCGAGAATTTCCAGCCACTGCCCCGGCTTGCCGATGGCTTCGGCGCCGATATCGACTTCCATCGAAGGTTCCGTGAACGGAAAATGCGAGGCGCGGAACCGCATCTTAACTTCATCGACCTCGAAGAAGGCTTTGCAGAATTCTTCCAGCACCCATTTCAAGTGCCCCATGTGCGTCGTCTCATCGATGACGAGGCCTTCGATCTGGTGGAACATCGGCGTGTGCGTCTGGTCGCTATCGCAACGATAGACGCGGCCCGGCGCGATGATGCGGATCGGCGGTTTCTGCGAAACCATCGTGCGGATTTGCACCGGCGAGGTATGCGTGCGCAGCAATAGCCGCGAGCCATCGGCACCCGGGGAAAAATAAAACGTGTCGTGATCCTGGCGCGCCGGGTGCTCAGCTGGAATGTTGAGCTTGTCGAAATTCATGTCGTCGGTTTCGATATCGGGGCCTTCGGCGACTGCGAAACCCATATCGGCGAAAATCTCGATGACTTCATCGAGAACCTGCGAAACCGGATGAATGCGGCCTTCGGCTTGCGGGCCCAATCGCACCGGCAACGTCACATCGGCGCGTTCGGTTTTTAGACGCTCGTCGAGTGCGGCGCTCTCAAGCACCGCTTTGCGTGCATCCAAAGCGTCAGTGACTCGAGCCTTCAACGTATTGACCGATTGCCCGAATGTTTTGCGCTCTTCGGCCGGCAACGCGCCGAGCTTACTCATCAACTCGGAGACCCGGCCCTTCTTGCCGATGGCGCCCACGCGCGCAGCCTCAATCCCCGCGAGGTCCCCCGCGAGCGCAATCTCGCTCAGCAATTCGGCTTCGAGTTTTGAAAGATCGGTCGTGGCGGTCATGGGCAGGTCAACCCTCGCTCAGTGTCATCCTAGGGCTTGTCCCGAAGCCTGCCCCGGCGAAGGCCGGGGATCCATTCGTCAGCGAGTCCTGGCGTTAGCGCTTTCGATCCGGCCGCGCCGCCGGGACGTTGTGGCACAATGGATCCTGGGCACGAGGCCCAGGATGACATCGTATTCACATTGTGCAGCTGGCTTTTAAGCCGCCTTTTTCGCCTTCACGGGTGCCTTGCTGGCTGTGCCCGCAACAGGCGCCGTCGCAGCTTTGGCGGCCTTATCGACCAGCGCCTTGAACGCCGCCGGATCGTTGTACGCAACATCCGACAGCATCTTGCGGTCGACTTCAACGCCAAGGTTGGTCAGGCCGTTGATAAAGCGCGCGTACGTCAACCCATGCTCGCGGCACGCAGCGTTGATACGCTGGATCCACAGCGAGCGGAAATTGCGCTTCTTCAGTTTGCGGCCGATGTAGGCGTACTGCATCGATTTCTCGACCGCCTGCTTGGCGACGCGAATGGTATTCTTGCGGCGGCCGTAAAAGCCCTTCGCGGCTTTGAAAACTTTCTTGTGCTTGGCGTGGGCGGTAACGCCACGTTTGACGCGGGCCATGGACTGTCTCCAGAATTGATCAATTGAACTTCAAGATGCGGATGAGATGTTCCGGCGCTTCCGGCCGGCTCGCTCCTTAGCGAGTCGGAAGCGCCCAAGAAAAGCTACCTCGCGTAGGGCATGTATTTCTTGACGATCTTGGCGTCGGAATCGTTGAGGATCCCCGTGCCGCGCGCCGTTTGGACGAACTTCGCCGTCCGCTTGATCATGCCATGACGCTTACCGGCCTGACCGGCTTTGACTTTGCCGCTGGCCGTCATCTTGAAGCGCTTTTTGGCGCCGCTCTTGGTTTTCATTTTCGGCATTTTAAGGTCTCTCTCTATTCGCTCACGGGCCGCGTCGATTGTCCCGGCTTACGCCGGTTCAATCTGGCCCTCCGCGGGGGCGGCGCTTGCGCCGGGCTGCCTTGCAGCCTCGGACCTGAAGGTCCGAAGTGCACTGGCTTGTCTTGCGTCCACGGACCTAAGGGTCCGAAGTGCAAGTGCCCGCGTCATGCGCTTGGTGACCACTCAAGCTTCGGATGCAAAGCGTCCGCAGCCTAGCGTTCACCGTTGGGAGCACGCGCCACTGAATCTTGGGCTTCGAGCCAATTGGATCGAAGCCGTTCAAGATCAGCAGGTCAGCGAATTGAAGATGCCTCGCAGCCTCGAGCCCCCGGGCAAAACCTGGGGCGAGGACACTTTGGCGAGCTTCAAGGCGCTGCGTGCCCGGGTCTCTTTCGAGCCCCAAATGCGGGTTTAAGAGGTGCGCTTGGCCAATCTGCCCTGCACAACTCCCACCTGCACTCTCGGCGTCATACAATGACGCCGGTCCTGCGAAGGGATGCTTTTGCGGTTTCCGCCTGAATTAACAGTGGGTTATCAAAAGCATATCAACCGCCACGGCATGCCTACGCCAGGCGGCTGTGGCGGAGGTATAGTCTTGGCGAGAGTGTGGTGCAACAGCTAAAACTCAATTGCGCCATAGACTTCAAACAACTCGAATTGACGGCCCGTCTTATAGGTCTTGACCTACGAATCTTGTCAATAGACTTTTGATCAGTTTGATGTCGCGCGACTTCGAATCGCGATAAGCTGGAACGAAGCGAGAAGATAGATTCAGGATTGCATTGGATGACGAACGACCAGAGTCCAAAGTTAGAACATTCCGTTTAGTCGGCCCTGAAGCAATCGAGTGATATAGTGGGCCGCTTCGTTGAACATGTAAGCAAGACAGGCGACCCAACGAGCTTTCCAGGTCTGTGTACTAGTCGCCCACCTGACGGGGCCGATTTCCATTGGAAAACAGGAATTATTGTAGTTCCGGTGCACAGAAGCGACCGAGGACAATTTGTGGTCTGCCCGTGGTGTTCTCCAACCACACCAAAATTTAAGCGCGGACGACTGTGTTGGTTTCCTGAAGAAGCCGTGCTTCGTTTTGTTGGTTGGCGGTGCGCAAAGTCGCATCTTGATTCCGATAGCATGCGAGAGGCCGATAAGAGGTGGGCTGACGAGCAGAAAAAAAGAAGCAGCAATGCTTTCTTGCGTGAAAATTGCGACCGCGTTGAGGGCTTGCTAAAAGCCGCTCAGAGATTGGAAGACATTGCAGTTTCGTGCGATCAATTCCATGGACGGTTTTCAAGAGATCACAGCGAAGTTTACTCTGATCTAGCGCGATATGTCCGCGATGGCCGATTGTATATCGATCAGACTCTAGGCTCTGGCGCCCGCCGTCTAGGCTCTGGATCGATCAGCGTATTGTTTGGGGTATTAGACGGTGTGAAGGTTTTGAAGGGCAAGCCATTCTTGGGAAAGAGGCTTGCCGTCACTCGCGCGCAGCTCGAAAGTATTGCTGCGGCGTCCCATAAAGCGCGATTTGGTGAACTCAGTCATCTTGATGACCAAGAACGCCATGTGCTGCACGTAGTGATCCAAGAGGCCCACAAGGAGCTGGTTCGCATCATTCGGACCATTGAAGATTTCCAATTTTTTATGAACCAAAAGAACATCGAATTACTTAACGGTTGGTGCAGCCACGAAAATTCGGAAGTATTTAGCTGTGGTATTGATGTTGCGCTTCTCGATGGTACGTTGCGGTTTGGGTATCGTGTGAACGGCAATAGATGCACAACGATTGTCCGCGCTGATGATGCGATGTTTGTGCGTCCGCCGTTTGTTGATGCACTAAGGCGCGGTGAAATAGAAAAGGCATCATAGGGCACTTCCCCGCGCGAAAGTTCGCGCGGCGTAAAGGCAGCGGCGGGCGGTCGCTACACCCCACCGTCATTCCGTTGTCGCGAAGCCATCGCGCGCGACCACTTGGAAGTCCCCTTGCGGCGGAACGCACGACAGGCGGCCACCCACGACAAGCATCAATGGGGCACCAAATCACCGCTCCTTTTTCATCGGCGCCTCGGATGCCCACTCGCAACCGCGCCTTTCGCGCCAAAGATTCTTTTCCAATTATTCGCTTGCGTGGATCCCGTTCGCACTGCCGCGCATACGATGCGCGGCAACGGGATGACGTTTTCGTTTGGCGTTCGCCGGGCGCTCTGTCCCGTCTCGCCCAAGAAGCGCGCGACGACATCGCCAAACGATCCCCTCCCCCTTGAGGGGGGAGGAAAATGCGTCCGCGATTTAGCTCGGCAGTGCAGAATTATCCTCACGCACAGCGCCGAGCTAAGTCGCTGGACGCATTAGGTGGGGGTGTTTGGCTTCGCGTGCGTTGCCATGACACCCCCACCGGGAACGCCAAGGATGAGTTACATCGCGCTTCATTGATTTGGATGTTTTGCGATGCGCGACGTAACTCATGGCGTTCCTTCCTCCCCCCTCAAGGGGGAGGGGTTTTGCGCTTCGTCAACAAACATCCCTAACAACTTATCCCCGCTCTTAACGCCGCTCACGAACTTATCGGCGCGGTAACTTTCTTATTCGCACAACCGCGCGCATCATCCTCGTGACCTCGCCACGCACTAAAAGGGTTCAGGCGCGCTGGGCGTTTCGGAATGTGGCCGGGGTCGTGATGGGCTGCCAGCGAGATCAGAGCGCTGGGGACATTTTGCTTGGAGCCGTGCGCTTCGCGCAAAACTGCCGGCTGCGATCGTCTGCTATGGACAGGGCCGCAGTTCAACGTCCGCTCTTATGGATGCGCGGATGGATGGTGGTGTCGACAGCTCAAGGCTCACA
>JAYUCQ010000252.1:0-1829 GCA_043740265.1 Hyphomicrobium sp. | reverse complement strand
TGCCGCTCGTTGCCGATGGCTTTTGCTTTCTTCTCGGCGAGCTGCATTTGGTGCTCGGCAAGGTGGACCTTGTCTTCTGCGTCCGTCGCATCACCAATCAGATTAGTGCCATTGTAAAGCCGCTTGCCAATGTTCTGATCGGCCAATTCAACGCGCGACGACAATTCGATGCGGCGGCTTTCAAGCTGAGCCTTCAACGTAATGACTTGCTTGCGCGCTTCATCGAGCTTCGATTCCGTGGCGTAACCCTTGTCCGCCAAGCCCTTCAAGCGGTCGTACTGATGCTGGGCGAGCGTCAACTGTTCCTGGAGGCCGTCGAGCTCGACTTTGCTCTGCTTGACGTTTTTCATCTCAACGGTTGCAAAACCGCGCAGCTTATCCAACTCGTCGGTATGGCGTTGTTTCAGGTAGACGAGTTGCGCCTTGCGCTCCTGCACCTCGATGTCGGCCAGTTCAATTTCACGCTCAAGCTGACTGTCGATGACGTTGACAACCACGTCGCCGCTTTTGACCTCGTCACCAGGCTTGACTTTGGCCCAGATGACCTGACCGTCCGACTGAGCGACAACGGTTTCGACCGGCGCCGAAATGACCGCGGTTTGAATTTCCATGCGGAAGAAGTTTGTGTAGCCCAATAGGCCGGCGTACCCAAAGATGAAGAGGCCGGCGGCACCATAGATGCCGGTCATGACCATCGTTTTCATCGGCCAGCGGCGAACCGGCATATTAGCCGGAATGGCTTTCCCATCCGGCTCGAGTTTAGCCGGCGTCACGGGCACGTCGATACGCTGGATCGTATCTTCGACGTCGGACATCGAACCGCGAACCAGCTCTTCGATGAAATGCTGCATGAGTTCGCGCTCACGCTCGCCGATTTCGGTGAAGCGAACGGCAACGGATTTGTTTTCGCCGCCGGCGCGCACGATCTCGGCTTTGACGTCGAAGGAGACGTCGAAGCCCTGGAACGGCAGAGTCAGTTGAAATTGCTTTTCAGATCCAGCTGCCGGCAAGTCGCCCGGATAGCCGTCGAGGCGGAATCCGCCGAGCGACCAATCGGTGGCGCGCAGACGCGTACCGTCTACCCCTACGAAGAGGGGCGCGGTGACACGGTGATGCCGCCGCTGATCTGGCCGCTCCCGCTTTACCTTGACCGCCATACCCGAACCATTCCACGCCACGCACAAGCGATCGCGCCGAGGAATCCTGGCGCGCCGTCTACCAGTTTTCGCAGAAGGGCCTTAACAACGTCTTCAATATACGCCTTTGCGGCGCGGTATATTCCGCATGCGGCATCGCGCTTTTTTAGCGCTATCTTAACCACTTGGGCCAGATGCCACGTCAGATCAGGAGCGGATCAGAAGATCTTGCCAGGATTGAAAATATTCAAAGGGTCGAGTGCGTGTTTGATAGCTCTCATGACCTCGACGCCCGAGCCGTGTTCACGCGCCATGTAGCGGCTCTTGCCTTGGCCAACGCCGTGCTCTCCCGTCGCTGTGCCATCGAGTGCCAAGGCACGCTCGACGAGACGATCCAGAAAGGCCTCGACACGGCGCTTCTGTTCAATGTCTGTTGGATCGACGACGACAATCGCATGGAAATTGCCGTCGCCGACGTGGCCAACAATGGGCGCGTTGAGCCCGCTGCGGCGGATATCGTCGGCGGTTTCTGATACGGCCTCAGCCAGTTTCGAGAGGGGAACGGCGACGTCAGTGACGACAAGTAACATTCCGGGCCACGCGGCCTGGACCGCCCAAAAAGCGTCGTGACGCGCCGTCCACAACACCTTGCGGCCAGCGTCATCCGCCGCCGATTGAATGTTGTATCCACCT
>JAYUCQ010000251.1:0-10992 GCA_043740265.1 Hyphomicrobium sp. | reverse complement strand
GTCGGCGGCACGGCCTACAACAACGCCGGCAGCGCCTTCTCGGCAATCGACGCAGCAGTGTTCGGCGGCGGCGGTATCAAATACTTCCACGCCAACTCGACCCTCGCCGACAGTAAGGCCACGGGAACCGATAGCGTCGCGGTTGGGCCTGGTTCGACGGCGGTTGCTGCTAACGCTGTTTCGATCGGTAACGGAGCCACGGCTTCAAACAAAAATGACGTCGCTTTGGGTGCTGGATCTGTAACCGCGGCTCCGAACACGGGTGCCTACACCCTCAACGGTGGAACGCCTGCTGCCACATCCGTCGCCTCCGTCGTCTCAGTCGGTGCAGTTGGCGCGGAACGTCAGATCACCAACGTCGGCGCGGGTGTCGTGTCGGCGACTTCGACCGATGCGATCAACGGTTCGCAGTTGTTCACGGTGGCAACCGCCGCCAACAACCTCGGCGCTTCGACGGTGGCAGCGCTCGGCGGCGGCGTTGTGCTGAACGCTGATGGCACCACCAAGGTGTCGCCAACGTTCAACGTTGACGGCAGCCCGTACAACAATGTTGGGGCAGCAATCGCAGCTCTTGATAAGGCTGGTAGCGCCGCAATTGACACCAACAACACGTCGAACCTCGCAAACCCGACGGCAACTGGCACAGACGCAACGGCGATCTCGCCAGGCGCGGTGGCGTCGGGAGCAGACGCGCTGGCGGCGGGTAAGAACGCTCTCGCATCCGGCGACCAGTCGCTGGCGATGGGACCAGACTCGAAGGCAACGGGAACGGGCGCGACCGCGCTTGGTACCGGTGCTCAGGCCACGGCGGATAGTTCGACAGCCGTCGGTGACAAGGCGGCAGCAACAGCCGCTGACGCCACGGCTCTCGGCCAAAACACGGTCGCATCGGGCATAGCCTCCACGGCTTCAGGCTTCGGCGCGCAGGCGACTGGCGACAACGGACTTGCCTCCGGCAGTGGCTCCGTCGCTTCTGGAACGGGTGCAGCGGCACTCGGCAATGGCGCAGCAGCGACCGGCAATCAAGCCGTCGCACTCGGCGATAGCTCGAAAGCCAGCGGCACCGGCGCAACTGCACTTGGCAATGGCGCACAAGCGACGGCAGATAGCTCCACCGCAGTCGGTGACAATGCTCAAGCAACAGCAGCAGATGCCACCGCGCTCGGTCAAAACTCAAAGGCCAGCGGCGTAGCTTCAACGGCGTCGGGCTTCGGCGCTCAGGCAACGGCAGATAACGCGCTTGCCTCTGGCAGCAACGCCAACGCGTCGGGCGTTGGTGCCACGGCGCTTGGCAATAACACTGTCGCGTCGGGTGCCCAGTCCGCTGCCATCGGTGATGGGGCGCAGGCCACAGGCGCGCAATCGGCGGCTCTCGGCGCCAACGCAACGGCATCGGGCGATCAGGCGATCGCACTTGGCAACGGCGCTAAAGCCACCGGCACATCGAGCACCGCGCTTGGCGACAACGCTCAAGCGTTAGCCGACGATGCAACCGCGCTTGGTCAGAACACTTTGGCCAGCGGCAAGCAGTCAACTGCAACAGGCTTTGGAGCCCAGGCGACGGCAGACAATGCTCTCGCTTCCGGTAGCGGCTCGAACGCTTCCGGTACAGCCGCGACGGCGCTTGGTAACAACGCTACGGCGTGGGGAACATCCGCAGTCGCGTTGGGTGATGGTGCATCATCAACTGGCGCGAATTCTCTCGCCCTTGGTGCCGGATCAACCGACGGCGGCAAAGCCAACGTGGCCTCATTTGGTTCCGTCGGTAACGAACGCACATTGATCAACGTCGCGCCGGGGGCCATCTCGGCAACCTCGACCGACGCGGTCAATGGCAGCCAGATTTACGCCAACCAGAAATCGGTTGCCGACGCTTTGGGTGCCGGATCGGTCGTCAATCCGGACGGGACCATTTCACCGCCAGCGTTCACGCTCAACTCGAAGACGTACACCAACGCTGGCGCTGCCTTTGGAGCGCTTGACACGGCGGTGTTCGGCGGTGGCGGTATCAAATACTTCCACACCAACTCGACGCTTGCGGACTCAACCCCAACAGGAACCGACAGCGTTGCCATCGGGCCTGCTTCAACCGCAACCGGCGACAATGGCGTCTCAATCGGCAATGGCGCAACAGCGACGAACAAGAACGACGTGGCGCTGGGTGCTGGCTCTGTAACGGGCGCTCCAAACACCGGTGCTTACTCACTCAACGGCGGAACGGTGGCCGCAACGGCTCCAGCATCGACTGTCTCTATCGGCAGCGTTGGCAACGAGCGTCAGTTTAACAATCTGGCGGCAGGCGTCGTTTCGGCAACGTCAACGGACGCGATCAACGGCTCGCAGCTCTTCACAGTTGCGACGGCTGTCAATAACCTTGGTGCCGGTACGGCAGCCGCTCTCGGCGGTGGGGCGTCAGTCGCTCCTGATGGTACATTTACGCCGCCAAGCTACAGCATCGGCAAGACGGCCTATAACGACGTCGGCAGTGCTCTTGGTGCGCTCGATAAGTCTCTCGGCGCTGCCATTGCCACCAACAACACGTCGGCACTTCCAAACCCAACGGCCTCAGGAACGGATGCAACAGCCATCTCACCGGGCGCAGTCGCATCCGGGGCGGACGCACTCGCTGGCGGCAAGAACGCTACGGCCTCGGGAGACCAGGCCGTCGCGCTCGGCAATGGTGCCAAAGCAACGGGCACATCGAGCACCGCCTTGGGTGACAACGCCGCCGCAACGGCAGCCGACGCAACTGCTCTTGGTCAGAATACGGAAGCCAGCGGCAAGCAGGCAACCGCGTCTGGCTTCGGCGCTAAGGCCAGCGGTGACAACGCTCTCGCGTCGGGCAGCAATGCCCTGGCGACAGGGCTCGGATCAACCGCGCTTGGCAATGGCGCTAAGGCAACGGCGGACTCTGCCACTGCTCTTGGTGAAAACGCTCAGGCAACGGCGGCCGATTCAACCGCCCTTGGCCAGAACAGCCTCGCATCGGGTGCTAAGAGCACGGCGACGGGCTTCGGCGCAACGGCGTCCGGTGACAACGCGATTGCCTCCGGCAACGGATCTACGGCGTCGGGACTGTCATCATCGGCGTACGGCGATGGCGCAACCGCCAGCGGCGATAAATCCATCGCACTCGGGTCAGGCTCAAAGGCCACCGCATTCTCATCAACCGCGCTGGGCGATAACGCCCAGGCAACGTCGGCCAACGCGACAGCACTTGGTCAGAACAGCACGGCGTCGGGTGCCAACAGTACGGCAACTGGTTTCGGTGCAACGGCAACAGGCGCCTCAAGCACCGCAATGGGCGACGGCGCGAAGGCAACCGGCAAGAACTCGGTCGCCTTGGGTGCCGGATCTACAGACGGCGGCAAGGCCAACACCGTATCAGTCGGCGCACCCGGCGCTGAACGCACCATCACCAACGTCGCGGCCGGTACCGTTGCCAAGGGATCGACCGACGCCATCAACGGCGATCAGTTCTACGCAGCAACGCAGAAAACGGCTTCAGCGTCCAAGGTCGCCAGCAACGCCTTGCAGCGTTCGGGCGGCACCATGTCGGGTGGGATTGATATGGGCGGACACGCGATCACCGGACTTTCGGGTCCGGTCAACTCCGGAGACGCAGCCAACAAAGGTTACGTTGACGGCGTTGCCATCGGCTTGAAGTCGGACATCAACCGCGCCTTTAAGGAGATCGACAAGACCAACGGCGGCGTTGCCATCGCAATGGCGATGGGCGGCTTGACGATGCCGGATAGCAAAAACTTCGCTATCAACGCCAGCTTCGGCTTCTTCCAGGATCAAACGGCATTCGCTGTCCAATCCGCTGTCCGGGTCGATCCGAACTGGATCGTCAACGGTGCTGTCGGCTTTGCCACCGAGGGTGATCAATTCGGCGGACGCCTCGGTATCACCGGCGCTTGGTAATTTGGAGTCACCACTATGAAGCGGTTTGTAGTGCGTACCTGCTGGATCGGGTTCCTGATTGGAGCGCAATCCAGCGGACTTGCCGCACAGGCACCTCCTACAAGTAGTGGTGGGGCTGGCCAAAAGCTGCCCCAACAAATTCCGCAGCAACTGCGTACAGGGTCGATCACACCTGCCGAAGCCCCGCTGCCACGAGTCGCGCTGCCGCCGCCAGAACACATGCTTAGCTTGATCCGCACGACGATCATCGCGGTCAATCAGGCCAATCAAACCGGCAACTATACGGTCCTGCGGGATCTGGGCGCACCCGACTTCCGCAACGCCAACGATGCCAGCCGCTTGGCCACGATTTTCCAGGTGCTACGAGAACAGCGGATTGATTTTACCCCGCTCTTACAAATTCCGCCCGAGGTGTCCGAGACGCCATCCGTCGACGGCCAAGGGATGTTGCACCTTGTCGGCTTTTTCCCGACTGAACCGTTGCGCGTCAATTTCGATATGTTGTTTCAAACCGAGGCTGGGCGTTGGCGGCCCTATACGATCAGCGTTTACTTGGCCCGTGTCGAAGCGCAATTGCAGGCACCGGTCTTGACGCGGCAAGCTGCGCCCAAAACTGCGATCCCAGCCGCCACAAGCTCCATCAAGCCGCGATAGGTTTCTGCTTTTATACGACGGCCGGAAGTGCCCGGCTCTGCAGCGCCCGCCGCAGCAGCGCGTTCAGCGACGGCATGAGCGTCAGGCCCGAGGCACCGATCGCCAGCATCACCAGGCCGCCCGTCACGCAAGCACTAAGCGTGCCTGAGGGAACAGCGCTGGCGGATAGCATCGCAACCAGGGCCACTGGCACGATGAAGGCCGAGCGTACAAACAGCGTAGATCCCAATCCGGCTTCAACAGCTTCCAACCTGACCGCAACGTACGCCAGCGACAGCGTTTCGAAAACGAACCCGACGGCTGCGAGCGTCGCAATTGAAACATCGTGGATCGCAGCCCACAGAATGCACGGTAACGCCAATGCGCGGATAACGCCGGCCACAAAGAATGGCTTTGTCGCGCCGTGCGCCATCAGCGCCATGCCGGGCACAGACTGGATCATGCGCAGCGCCCACATGCCAGCCAGCCACGCGGTCACAGCGCCAAGATTGACGTAGTGTGCGCCAAAGACGATGGGCAGCAGCGCGCCGCCGCAAACGATGAACCCTGCGAGATATACTGCCGCCAGAAGAACTGTAGCTTCTGCCGCAATCTTGAACTTCGGCAGCAACGAACGTCCGCGGCGGACGTTGTCTGAGAACACTGGCAGCAACAGCGCGTGACCGACTTTTGCTGCGATGAGCCCTGGCACCATCGTCACCATGAAGGCAGCGGTATAGTTCGCCAGCGCTTCCATCCCCGACAAATGACCGATGATCAGCCGGTCACCCTGATAGACCGCAATCAAAGGCAGAGAACTCGCAAGGATCGGCCAGCCGAATGCGAGTTGACGTTTGAGAACCGCGGTGTTGAAAGCAAACCGGTAGGACCGCTCAGACATTGCGTGTGACAGCAACACGCCCGCCAAGGCCTGCGCAATCGAGAGCGACACGACAGCGGTGTAGTCTTGCGTGGCAGCGAGTACAGGCAACGTCAGCAACAGCGCTGCGGCTTGCGGCAGAACTTCCACCAGCATTTGCGGGCGATTGTCGAAACGGCGCTGCGCCACGCGGTAATCGAGGTGCATAAAGCCCTTGATAACCGGCGCGAGAGCGGCCAGCTGAAAAGCTGCGCTCGCCTGATCTGCGCCAAAGAAATGCGCCAGCATCGGCCCGCTGAGAAAGAGAATGCAGCCCAGCAGAATGCCTCGCGCTGCCAGCAGCGTATGCGCCGACGAAAGAAAGCGCGGCTGGTCACCATCATTGGCCTGTACGATCAGGCGATCGGCACCGAGATCAGAAAGCGTCTCGATCATTTGCAAAATCAAAGTGATTGTCGCCGCGATGCCAAAGTTATCTTTCGACAGAGCGTGCCCTATCAGCGCGTTGCGGACAAACGACAACCCTTGCGCTGCGCCGTAGCCTGCAAACAGCAGCGCGCCTTGCCCGGCGAGGCGGCGTGGCGTTGCAGAGCTGGCGTGAGTATCCATTGTCATCGCATTACGCCGGTGACTTTTGTGTTGGTTTCCATCCGCGCGCGCCCGGCAATCTGCGCGCCAATCGCGCCAGCGGACCATCGACGACGCGGCCAATTGAATTTCGCACCGGATCGCCCGACAAATGCATCAGGCTGCACGTCGTCTGCATCCAGCGCGGTGTCAGCGCCCGCGACCACTTACTCCGGAACGCTTCTTCGGCGATGGCGAAGCTCTGGTCCTTCTTGCCGGGAGAGAGATGCTCCAGATGAAAATCGATGACGTAGGCGCTGTAGCCCATGTGGCTGGCGTGCAGGCAAATATCCGCGCCATAGAAATGAAAGCCGGTCAGATCATTCGAGAACCCAATTCTGGCGTCTCGACGGACGACTATGAAGTTCTCGTCCAAGCTAACAACGCGTTCTGGGAACTGTCCGATGCGCTGGTCTTTGCCGTGGGGGTCGCTGATGCATAGCGCTAGCCGGCCAGCCGAAATGCCGCCCGCGTTACCAGCCAGTGCCCAATTGCCGTCGCGCTTTGAGAGGCTGGTCAGACGCTGATCAAGCGCGGCGCGGCCATCGCTCAAAAGCCGCACGTCTTGATGGCACAGAATGACGATCGGCGCGTGCGCCGCATTGAGCAGCGCGTTCAGCCCGCGAAAGGCATCGGTCTGCAACGGTCCGGTGTTGTCGACAAACAGGTATTCGCATGTCGCGTCCGTGAACCCGCCGGCGCGGAACGACTCCCGCATGGCATTATAATGCTCGCGGTTGGTCACCAGCGTTGCAATCGTATAGCGCGGCTCAGCGTTCAGCGGCGCCTCGGCTTCGGGGCGCAAGATGCGCGGCGTGCAGCTGTTTGCGGTTGTTCGAGGTGTCATTGCCGGTCTCATTGAATGTATGCGGTTTGAACCGCCGTTTGCAATTTCGCAGTCTCAGTCGCTGCATACCCATGCTGCCACTGCGACCGACGGTTCCAGATTTCGCGCCAGACGTTCGCTGCTTGAAGGGTGCTGGTGTTGCGCGTCAGGGTGCCAACAAGGCTCAAAGCGATCATGCGCGACAGCGGCCATGTCGCAAGCAATGCCCGGCCTATCCGCGCACTGAAAGTTGAGAAATGACGCGTGATCAGCGATGCCTTTGCGGCCAGCAGGCGAACCATCTTGTCTGCCCGCGCCCGTTCTGACGCCCCGCCGTAGTGAATGATCGTCGCGTCCGGCGTCACGGCAGGGCTTGCCGAAAACGCCCGCGCCCGCAAGCACAAGTCGGCTTCTTCGCCATACATGAAAAACAGCGGGTCGAAGCCGCCGAGGCCGTCCCACAGTTCTTTTTCGATCAGGAAGAAGCAACCCGACACTATATCAACGTCGCGGACGCAATCGCGCGGCCAGCCGCCCATCGCTTCGCCGTTGAAGACTTCAGACGACGAAAACAGACCGGTCAATCCCGACGCGCGGCAGAACAGATTCCACAGCGTCATCCGCCCCCAGCACGAGGACGGGTTGAGCCGCCCGCCGGCAAACAGCGTCCGCCCGCCCCAGATCCGCGCCTTGGGCCTTGCTTTCGCAAACGCCACCAGCTTGTCGATCGCCCCGTCCAATATGATCGTGTCAGGGTTGAGCAATAGTAGGTAGCGGCCGCGCGCCGATTTTGCGGCCAACGTATTGGCACGGGCAAAGCCGATATTGGTGGTGAGCGTGATTAGCTGCGGCTCAGCCGGGTGGTCGGCCAGCATCGCCGCGGAGCCGTCGCTTGAAGCATTATCGACGGCGATGATCTCATAGGTGGTGGCGTGCGTTTCAGCCATAACGGACTGCAGCGCGGCCGACGTCATCGCGCGCGTATTGTAGCTCACGACAACAATCGAAACGTCCACAGGGTCGAACGCGCGCATAGCACCTCAGTGCGTTGTACAGCCGGTGCCCTCACCGTAACGGGCGGCGGCTAACTCTCTCTTAACGATGCGCGGGAAGCCCAGAGACTCTCAGAGACTAACGAAGCCTTAACGCGAAGCGCCGACACTCTCCTCCGGCTGCAGTGGGGACAGAGCGGGCGATGGGCAGGCGGAAATTAGCAGACGATATGCCGTTCGACGGCATCATTTGCATTGGCGGAGAAGACTGGTGGTACCACAACCGCGGTCATTTTGATTTCCAGATCATGCGCCGCCTCGCCGAAGACTGGCCGGTGCTGTTTGTGAATTCACTGGCCGTCCGCATGCCGTCGCTTAAAGAAAAGAGCCAGTTTGCCGCCCGCGTCGGCCGCAAACTGAAAAGCTTTGCGCGCGGCCTTCAGCGCGTCGAAAACAATTTCTGGGTCTTTTCACCAGCCTCGGTTCCAGGTCCCACCGGGCAAAAATTATCGAGCTGGGCGCTGGCACCTCAAATCAAAATCGCCGCCGCCCGCACCGGCATGAAGAAACCGCTGCTCTGGGTGCACTGCCCCGCAGGTGCTGCCCTCATCACCGAAATCCCGCATGCAGCACTTGTACTGCAACGAACCGACCGCTTCGAAGCCTTTCCAGAAGCCGACCCCACGATCGTTGGCGAGCAAATCAAGACCCTGAAAGCGGCAGCCGACCTCGTCGTCTATTGCAACGCCAGCTTGATGGCTGAAGAAAGCAAACAGGTTCGCCGCCAACTTTTGATTACGCACGGCGTCGAACTCGACATGTTCATTGCAGCCGGTAAAGCCAAAGCGCCGGGACCCGCTGACGTCGCGGTCATGAAGCGCCCGCGCGTCGGCTTCATCGGTGGCATCGACGCTCATACCTTCGGGCCGAAGCTCTTTCTCGGCGCAGCCAGCCGGTTGAAAGACGTCGACTTTGCTTTGATCGGCGGCTGCTCGCTGCCTGAAGGCTGGTGCACTCTGCCGAACGTCAAACTGCTCGGCCGCAAGCCCTACGAAATGGTCGCCAGTTACATGGCGGCGATGGACGTGCTGATCATGCCGTGGAACGATAGCGATTGGATCAAGGCTTGCAATCCGATCAAGCTCAAAGAGTATCTCGCTGTTGGCCGCCCGGTTGTGACAACGGACTTTCCAGCGCTTGAGCGCTATCGCGACCTCGTTCGCGTCGCCGATACGCCGGCTGCTTTCGCGATGGCAATACAGCAAGCGCTCACTCAGAAATACGACGCTAGCGCTGCGCGTGCCCGCGTCGCCAGTGAAGGCTGGGATGCCAAAGCCGATTACCTGGCGGAATCGCTTGTTGATCTCGTCTATGAACGCGAGCGCATCCGCGACGGCGCACCAAGCCATGCCTTAAGTGCAGCTTAGGCCTTGAGCGCGGCTTTGACCGGCAAGCGCAATTACATTGGCGCAGGCATTGGCAAATTCGGCAGCACGTTCGGATAGCCGGCGGCGTATGCAGGTGCCGGCCGGGCATGTCCCAGTGCTCCGATTGATACCGGCGCGCGCCGCACTGATTTCGCTTTGACTGCGGCGCGGACTTTCGCCGGATCAGCAATCCATCCGGACAGCCCCATAAAGAAGAAGAAGAAGGCATAGAGCACGTTCCAGAAGTGGACGGTGACGCCGACCAGACAGAGCGCAATCAGCGACATAATCCAGCCGCGCGACAACCGGCGAACGGCGATGTCTTTGTTCCTAAGCCCGCGTTTGACCACGGCGCGTGTGTTGAGAATAATCGCCAAGGCGATGAGCAGAAACGCCGGCGCACCTTCGCGCAAGCCAATCACCAGCCAGAACGCGTCGATTGTGGAAGACGCCATCCACCACGGCCGCACCCAATCATTGAGACCGATCCCGGTCCACGGGCTGGCGTAGACGTTTTCAAGGCCGTGTTCCCAGATCTGCAAGCGATAGTACCCGGTCCACGGATCGAGCGTCATACCCGTCGCAATGAAATCAATCGGCGAGCGCGTCATCACGCAAGCGGCACCAACATAAAGACCGGCCAGCACGGCCAGCGTCATGCCGGTGCGGTTGACGGTGCCGCGCGTCAGCTTTTCCCAGGCCAGCATTCCGCCCTGCAACGCCAGGCAAAGAATAGGCGCGGACGAAAGGCCAAGAACCGTAGCGCCCGTCAACATCATCGCCCGCCGCCGCCGGTCGTTGGCCGATTTGGCCGCGTACCAGAACAGCGACAGCAATGCCGCGCAGAACGTGCCGTAGTGAATAGGGTGGTCAAAGGTTCCGTAGGCGCGCGTCAAATGCATGCGTGTTTCTTCAGCCGTTGGGTGCACGTATCCGGTCAAGGCCTTCAAAGCATCATGGGTAAAGATGTGCCCGAAGAGCGTCTCGGGAAGCGCAATCAGGGCGGCAACACCAATGGCCACGCCCAGCGTCCGCAGCGTCGCGTGGAAACTGTCGAGATCGCGAACCCATGTCCGCGCCACCAGATAGGCACCCAGGCCGTCGATCGCGAGAGAGCCGCCGTAGATCAATCCGTCATGATCGCCGTGATGATAAGTGAATATGCCCACCGTCCAAATGTTGAACAGGATGAAGGCAACATCGAACGAGCGGATCTTTAGATTCTTCTGCGAGGCCAGCCGCCAGACGGCCAGCGGGAACAGCAAGATCAGCGCCAAGCGATGCGGCGGAATGCGCAATCCGGCGATATAAAGCGAGAACTCCGTCGGGCACAGAAAGGCGATGATCAACAAGATGACCGGGTTCGGCGTTTTGATCTTACCTTTCAACATTGCGACGTGCCGGGCTTCTTTCAAACAGATGATGAACGCGTTAGCTGGCGTTGGCGCCGCTGACGACGGTGCGCAGAGTTTCGGCCAAAATTTTAAAATCGAGCCAAGGTGACCAGCTGCGGATGTAAGACATGTCGGCCTCGACCCTGGCTTCGATGCTGCCCGGCGCAACCGTTGGGCCGCGATGCCCTGTCACCTGCGCCAGCCCCGTCATGCCCGGCCGCATTTGATGCCGGTCAGGATAAATCTTGAGCAGGCGGGCAAATTCTTCGTCGTGGGCAAGCGCATG
>JAYUCQ010000250.1:0-4555 GCA_043740265.1 Hyphomicrobium sp. | reverse complement strand
TAAGGCCGCGAGCGTTACGAAGTGCCTGTCGACCTCGAAGTGCGTGCGCAGTTTGCGGCGGTAGTCAGAGCGGCCAAAGCCGTCTGTGCCCAAAACGTGGAACGCATTCTTGACGAAACCGCGCACTTGGTCGGCGAACAATTTCATGTAGTCCGTCGATACGATCACGGGGCCTTCGCCACGCGCTGCCAGGCATTGCGTAATATAGGGCACGCGCGGCTTTTCGCTCGGATGCAGAAGGTTCCAGCGTTCGACGTCAAGTGCTTCGCGGCGTAACTCGGTGAAGCTCGTGACGCTCCAGATGTCGGCCGTAACGCCGAAATCTTTTTCCAAAAGTTCAGCCGCCGCCATGACCTCGCGCAAAATCGATCCACAACCCATGAGCTGCACGCGCGGGCCCTTGCTCTGTGGGTCGGCGCCTTTTAACAGGTACATGCCCTTGATGATGCCGTCTTCGGCACCGGCCGGCATTGGCGGGTGCGGATAGTTCTCGTTCAGCGTCGTGATGTAATAGAACACGTCGTCTTGGTCGCGGTACATCCGTTCAAGGCCGCGCTGAACGATGACAGCGACCTCGTAGCCGAACGTCGGATCGTAGGATAGGCAGTTGGGAACGGTCGAAGACAGAATGTGGCTGTGGCCGTCTTGGTGCTGCAAGCCCTCGCCGTTGAGCGTTGTGCGTCCTGACGTGCCCCCGATCAGGAAGCCGCGCGAACGCATGTCACCAGCGGCCCATGCGAGATCACCGATGCGTTGGAAGCCGAACATCGAATAGTAGATGAAGAACGGAATCATCGGCACGTTCGAAGATGAGTAGGACGTCGCCGCGGCGATCCAGGATGCCATCGCTCCGGCTTCGTTGATGCCTTCCTCGAGGATCTGGCCGTTCTTGTCTTCCTTGTAAAACATCAACTGTTCGCTGTCTTCCGGCTGATACAGCTGGCCGACTTGGCTGTAGATGCCAAAGGTTCGGAACATGCCTTCCATCCCGAATGTGCGGCTCTCGTCCGGTACGATCGGCACGACGTGGCGGCCAAGGCTCTTGTCGCGCATCAGCTTGGTAAGAAGCTGGACGAACGCCATCGTGGTCGAGACTTCGCGCCCTTCAGAGCCTTTGAGCTGCGCCTCGAAGAACGATAGCGGTGGCACTTCGAGTTCGAAGGTTGTTTTCATGCGCCGTTGCGGCAGTGATCCACCGAGCGCTTTGCGCTTTGACATCAAGTAGTCTTGCTCGGGCGTGCCGTCGGCGAATTTTATGAACGGCAGTTCGGTTAGCTGCTCATCGGATAATTGAATACCGAAACGGTCGCGGAAGCGTTTGAGATCTTCTGTCCCCATCTTCTTTTGCTGATGCGCGATCATCTGGCCCTCGCCAGCCGTGCCCATGCCGTAGCCCTTGACGGTTTTGGCGAGGATGACGGTGGGCTGGCCCGTGTGCGCGACAGCCGAGGCATAGGCTGCATAAACTTTACGCGGATCATGACCGCCGCGCGTCAATGACCAGATCTTCGCATCAGACCAGTTGGCAACGAGCGCAGCGGTCTCTGGATATTTGCCGAAGAAATTCTTGCGGATGTAAGCGCCGTCCTTGGCCTTGAAGTTTTGGTATTGGCCGTCGTTGCACTCTTCCATGAGCTGGCGCAGGCGGCCGCTGCCGTCGCGCGCAAGCAGCTCGTCCCAATTCGAACCCCAGATGCACTTGATGACATTCCAGCCAGCGCCGCGCAGGTTGCCTTCGAGTTCCTGAATGATCTTGCCGTTACCGCGAACCGGTCCATCGAGGCGCTGCAAATTGCAGTTGATGACGAACACGAGGTTGTCGAGTTTTTCGCGGCCAGCAAGTGCGGCAGCGCCCAAGCTTTCCGGCTCGTCCATTTCGCCATCGCCGCAGAACACCCAGACCTTGCGCTTGGACGTGTCGGCCAAGCCCCGATCGTGCAGGTACTTCAAGAACCGCGCCTGATAGATGGCCATGAGCGGACCAAGACCCATCGACACGGTCGGGAATTGCCAGAACTCGGGCATCAGCCAGGGATGAGGGTAGGACGATAACCCCTTGCCATCGGTCTCCTGCCGGAAGTTTAGCAATTGCTCTTCTGTCAGGCGGCCCTCCATGAACGCGCGCGCGTAGATGCCCGGCGAGGAGTGTCCTTGCACGAAGATGAGATCGCCGCCGTGGCCCTCGTGCGGCGCGTGCCAGAAGTGCATGAAGCCTGTGTCGTAAAGGGTAGCTGCCGATTGGAAGCTTGCAAGATGCCCGCCCAGCTCTGATGACGTCTTGTTGGCTTTCAAAACCATCGCCATCGCGTTCCAGCGCACGGCGGATTTCAGCTTGTGCTCGATCTCGCGGTTGCCGGGGTGGGCTGGCTCATCGCCCGGCGCGATCGTATTGATGTACGCGGTGTTGGCAGCGAATGGCAGCCTTGCGCCGTGGCGGCGCGCCGTATCGATCGTGCGGGCCAGCACCGCGTCGGCGCGCTCGACGCCTTCGAAAGCGATGAGCGACGAAATCGCTTCATCCCACTCACGGGTCTCGGTGGCATCGTTTTCGGCATCTGCTTTATCGGGGTGACTTGAAGACATGGAGCATGAACCTCTCGGGGGGCCGCAAATCGAGAGGTGGAATATGCCCTGGGCTTGCGTAAATTGGAATGGTCTCGCGACCTCCAAAAGTACGATCTCGCACCAATTTTTAGCTGGCAAATTTGTGGGACTGCAAGGCTGCGGTCAGTTAACTTTCGTAGGCTTTGCGAGCGGCGCCTTGCTCGTGGGCGATTTGGGGCCTGCAAAGTAAATAGCGGCAGCTTCCAAGAACATTGGCTCGAGGCCCTTTCCGCCAGCATCGAAGTAGGTCTTGAGCTGATTGCGCATGCGCGGGTCCCAAAAGGCATGAATGTGCTTGGCTATGCCGTCGAGTGCCTCGGCCTTTGGGTAGGGGTTGAAAAACGCGGTGATCTGGTTGGCCATGCGGATGAGGTCGGCGTTATCCATGGGTTGGTTCGCTCCGGCGAGTGAAATTTAAGAATTGAACACGACGACCCCGCCTGCGCCGAGCGCGGCCAGGTAAACTTTCGATGCGCGCGCAAGATCGAGCGCAAGCGCTGTAGGGGCCGATACGGTCGCTATGGCACCGATGCCAGCGAAGGCGCACTTCTGCACCAGCTCGTAGCTACACCGGCTCGTCATTAGCACGAAGCCGGACGACACATCGGTGCCAGCTTGCGCCAGCGCACCAATCAGTTTGTCGAGAGCGTTGTGGCGGCCAACATCCTCGCGCACCAGTTCAATGTTGCCGTCGAGATCCACCCAGGCTGCGGCGTGAACCGTGCGATTGTGCAAATTCATCGGCTGCAATGCCGGCAACGCCTTGGCCGCCTTGAGAATAGCTTCCGCCGACGGTGCTGTGTGCCCGTGCACAGGCTTCAATGGTTTGATGGCAGCTGCGATGTCTTCGACGCCGCAAAGTCCGCAGCCGGTGCGGCCCTCGATCGAGCGGCGGCCAAGTTTGCTGGTATCGAGCAATTTCTCATCGACAGCAATGTCGACAGTAATGCCGTTTTCGACCGGCAGAACGAGCACCGCGTTGATGTCGCGCGCGGACTTTACAATGCCCTCGGCAATAGCGATGCCGATGGCGAAATCTTGCAGATCAGCTGGGCTCGCCATCATCACGGTGAACGGCGAGGAATTGAACTGCAAGGCGACCGGCACTTCTTCTGGCAGGGCCCACGTAATGGCGCGCGGTCGTTGACCGGGCACATAAGCTTCACCCGTGGCAGAGCGCGAGCAGGTCGCATCCGCGCCGCTTTCCAGTAAAGCCGCTGCCGTCGTCAGGTTCATCGCCGCCGCCAAAAAATTGCTCGTTGCCAAGCCAGCGCTATTCCGCCGGCTCGAGCTTCTTTTCCTTGCCGATGCGCTTGTTTTCGATTTCGCGCACGCCCCATTCTTCCTGCCATTCAGAGGGATGATTGGAGACGGTGACCTGCACCGCGGTCACTTTGAACTCTGGGCAGTTGGTCGCCCAATCGGAGTTCTCGGTGGTGATGACGTTGGCGCCCGTGACGGGGTGATGGAACGTCGTATAGACGACGCCCGGCGGCATCCGGTCTGAGACTTTGGCTTTGAGGCTCGTCGCGCCAACGCGGCTCGCCAGAGAAACCATCTGGTCGTCCTTGATACCGCGCACTTCCGCGTCGCTCGGATGGATTTCGAGGATGTCTTCGGGATGCCATGCAACGTTGGCCGTGCGGCGGGTCTGAGCGCCGACGTTGTAGTGCGCCAGAATGCGGCCCGTCGTCAGGATCAGCGGGAAGTTGCGGTTGGTCCGCTCGCTGGTCGCGACGAATTCGGTCAGCATGAAGCGGCCTTTGCCGCGCGTGAACTCTTCGGTGTGCATCGTCGGCGTGCCGACGGGGTGCTCATCGTTACACGGCCACTGGATCGATCCCAGCTCGTCGATGCGCGCAAACGATACGCCTTCAAAGGTTGGCGTGACGCGTGCAATTTCGTCCATGATCTCGGACGCTGAATTGTAGTGCATCGGGTAGCCCATCGC
>JAYUCQ010000249.1:0-4561 GCA_043740265.1 Hyphomicrobium sp. | reverse complement strand
GCGCGAACAGGTTCAAACGAGGCCTCTATCAAAGACTTCAAGAGGCTCTGGTGCCGGTCAAAAAACTCGTCAGCCGCGGACTGCAGCGCTACTGGCGGGTCTCGCGCGGCTTAACGCTCGGAGCCCAAGGCTGCGTCCTCGATGCGGCCAACCGCGTGCTTTTGATCCGCCACACCTACCGCCCCGGTTGGCATTTCCCCGGCGGCGGCGTCGAAAAAGGCGAGCCCGCCGAATTGGCCCTCATTCGCGAATTGCACGAGGAGGCCGGCATCGTCGTTGACGGCCGCCCGAAACTTTTTGGCCTCTATGACAATCAGCAGCTGTTTCCCGGCGACCATATCGCGCTCTATGTTGTGCGCTCGTGGCAGCAGCCGGTGGTGCCGCCGCCCAACCGCGAAATCGCCGAGCAGGGTTTTTTCGGAGCCGCAAATCTGCCCGCCGGAATTAACCAGCATACAGCGCTGCGGATCGCCGAAATCCTGGGGTCTGGCGTGCCGGCAGAGATGTGGTAGAAGCCCGCTTCGTTTCCGGCTCAAGTCTCGCGAAGCATTATGTCCACATCCGTTATCACCCGCACTGCGACGCCGCAGGAAACTGCCGCTATCAGCGCTTTGAATGCCCGCGTCTTCGGCCCCGGCCGGTTTACGCGCTCGGCGTATCGCGTCCGCGAAGGTAAGGGATTGATGTCGCGGTTCTGCCGCGTCGCCGACCGCAACGGCCGATTGATCGCGTCGCTGCGTTTGACCGAAGTCAGCATCGGTGGAACGCCGGGTGCAGTTCTGCTCGGGCCGCTCGCCGTCGATCCCGAATTTCACGGCCAGGGCTATGGCCGTCAATTGGTAGCCGAAGCCATCGAAGAGATGACGCGCGAGGGTATTGCCGTTGTCGTGCTCGTCGGGGATGAACCTTACTACGGCCGCTTTGGGTTTAAGCCCCTACCGCGCGGGACAATTGTATTCCCTGGCCCCGTCAACCCAGCGCGCATTCTGGCGGCTGAATTAAAACCCGGTGCGATTGCAGACTATCGCGGGTTGATTGCGGCGGCATCGGCTGACGGAACCGGCGGCAATGGTTGAACAACAGCTGGTGATGCACCACTCGTGCATTTGCTGAAATCAAGGCCGCACGTCACGGCGTCGCTTTCAAAATGGTCGCGGCCAACGTTCAGCACAGCGCGGCCCTTGAACAGAATTTGATTGCTCGCTGGATTGAGCTCGATGGAATCGGCGCGGCCTGAAATTGGCTGCTTATCAAATCTGATTTCGGCATTTCCGCGCGCAATCGTAACACCGGTCTCGGGATCGGCATCCTGCTCATCGGCCGTTAAAACCGCGCCGCGCGGAAGCCCCGCGTGAGCTGGCGCAACAGCGGCAAGCCCAACGAACAATCCGCCAATCGCATAGCGCAGCGCTTGTTTCAACTCTGCACGCCTCCAAAAACTTGGAGACCAGCTTAGGCCTAGCTCGTGGCCGCTTCGTGCTGTTGATGTGGTGAACCGGAGACCGGGGTCAAACGCGTCAGCTTTTCCGCCGCGCGGTATCGACATGCGAAAGCCCGGTCGCCAGACGCCGCGCTTCTTTGTCGGTCAGCCAGCCGATTTCAGATTGCAACTGGACGCCACAGCCGCTGACACTTTTCCAAGCGATCGAGCAGAGAAAATCGCCGATTTCAGGAATAGAAATAATAATCGGCGTGTCCTTCGGCACCGGCAAATCCCGCGACAGGCCAAAGCCGCCTTGCGAGGCGTTGATGATAGTCACGTCCCACTGGGTGCTGCCTTCGCCATTCCCGCTCCAAATGCAAACCGCCGGACATTCGGTTGGATAGCGCGGAAACCTGCGCCGGGACGCCATGTCCACAGTATCTGGGGAGGGGGCATCTGGGGAGTGCCGGGGCTTGCGGCGGACTACTGAGTTGGTCATGCAATAATTGCCCACGCTTGAATATCAATAAACTGGAAGGCAGCACCGCATTCCGGCCTGCCCCACACTTACATCACCACTAAAACGCTAATTTTTCTTAAGTATACACCTTTAGATTGTATTCGAGTGTCCAATCTGTCGGGTTGGTCGTCACTAGGAACTGCGCCTAGCCCAAAAACGGGTCCTTCATAAGAATAGTATCATCGCGCTCCGGCGAGGTGGAAAGCAGCGTCACCGGGCATTCGACGAGTTCTTCCAAGCGGCGCACGTACTTCACCGCCTGAGCTGGAAGTTGCGCCCAGCTTCGGGCCCCGCGCGTCGATTGCGACCAGCCCTCAAAGTCTTCCCAGATGGGCACGATGCGCTCCTGCGCATTGAACCCAGCCGGCAGCCGGTCAAGCCGCTCTCCGTCCAGCATATAGCCGACGCAAATGCGGATCGTCTCGAAGCCATCGAGCACATCGAGCTTGGTCAACGCTATGCCGTCGATGCCGGACACCTTGCAAACCTGGCGTACCAGCACAGCATCAAACCAGCCGCAGCGGCGCTTACGCCCCGTAACGGTGCCGAATTCATGCCCGCGTTCGCCGATCTTTTCTCCAATAGCGTCCGTCAGTTCCGTTGGAAACGGCCCTGCGCCAACCCGTGTCGTGTAGGCCTTCGCAATCCCCAACACGTAGCCAACGGCACGCGGCCCCATGCCAGAGCCCGTCGCCGCCTGCGCTGCAACCGTGTTCGACGATGTCACAAACGGATAAGTGCCGTGATCGATATCGAGCAGCGCGCCCTGCGCCCCTTCAAACAAAATGCGCTGGCCCTTGCGATGCGCCTTATCCAGCAGGTCCCAGGTCACGTCCATATAGGTCAAGATCTTCGGCGCAATCTCTGTCAGTTCGGCAATCAGCCTATCTTTGGCGATCTCGGGCTGGCCCAAACCGCGCCGCAAGGCGTTGTGATGCACCAGAATACGATCGACTTTGCCGCCGAGCGTTTCAAGATTCTTCAAATCTTGCACCCGGATAGCGCGCCGCCCAACCTTGTCTTCATACGCCGGCCCAATGCCGCGCCCCGTCGTGCCAATCTTACCGGCACCGGCTGCCGCTTCACGCAACTGATCGAGCTCGCGATGCAGCGGCAGGATCAGCGTCGCGTTTTCAGCGATGCGCAAATTCTCGCGCGTGATGACGACCTTTTGCGCCGCGAGTTTGTCGATTTCAGAAATCAGCGCCCATGGATCGATGACGACGCCGTTGCCGATGACGGCGAGCTTGCCCGGCCGCACCACGCCGGACGGCAGCAGCGATAGCTTGTACGTCGTGCCGCCAATAACCAGCGTGTGGCCGGCGTTGTGACCGCCCTGAAAGCGCACGACAACATCGGCGCGCTCCGAGAGCCAATCGACAATCTTGCCCTTGCCCTCGTCGCCCCACTGGGCACCGACAACCACAACGTTGGCCATCTGCAAACCTTCGCAAAGTTAGGCCCCGGCGATTGCCAGGGCCCTAGAATTTTGTCCTTTGGCTTATAGACCAGATTCGGCCGCTGCGAGGGGCCCTTACGGCCCGTAGATGATCGACTTCGCCGCAGGCCAGGAAATGCGGTAGCCGAGATCCAGCACCCGCTCCTCATCCGGCTCCAGCTTTTGTTCAAAGCTATTTACGCCGCGTTTTTCCTCGAAATTAGTCTTTGTTGGCGTCGTTTTGCCGGTGTACTCGACCTTGATATCCTGATTTGCCGATACCGGCATGCGGTCGAGAACCGTCACTTGGATCGGCCTTTCGTGCAGGTTTTTCAGCGTCACCCGGAAATTCCGGCTGTCGTTGTGCGACGTCGAAATCAAACCGCTTTCGCCGCGCTTTTCTTCGAGCACCACGTACTTGACCTTGACCTGATCATCAACGCCGAAACCTAAATCATGCTCCTCACCGGGTTGCAGCAGCGGCAAATTCGCCGTGCCTGAAAACGTGCCGTCGCGGAAGAGGTAAACACGGCCCGGCAGCAGCGGCGTACCCTTCGGCAATTTGATTTTGGCGTAGAGATAGGCGTTGCCATCACTCTTCGGCACACTGCGAGCTGACAGCGACGGCTCGAGCGCGTCGGTCGTCAGGACGACGCGCTTGGCGTCGCCGTTGCCGGTGACCGTCACTTTGCCGGGAACTGCAAACGTCGCCTCGAAGGGTGCCGACGTCAGCGCCGCCTGCGTCTCGGCCATAACCTGCGTTTCCGGCTGCGGCGCGGCAAACTTCGCTCTCCCAGCTCCAAGTTCATCCATCTTTGCTTCGGCCGCGCCAGCCGCCACGTCCATGTCCTGAGCGATATTTTCAGGACGGCGGGCCTTTGCCATCGGAGCCGCCGTTGGCATCGGCTTAATCTCCGGCTCGAAATCAACCGTCTGGGTCTCGATGTCCGGCGCCGAGGAGCCTTCGGACGGGCGCGCGGTTGAAAGCTGCAACGTCACGTTATCCCAATTTTCACCGGACTTTTGCGTGATTACGGCACGGCGCGCCAAATCCATTTTGGCAGCCGCTGTCTTCGTGCCAGTTTGCAAACGCGCGTCGTACAGCGGCACCCAATTGGCGCGCGCCACCTGATAGCGAACCGTAAAGTCGGCTTCAAGCGGACTTGCGGCTTCGACATAA
>JAYUCQ010000248.1:0-4563 GCA_043740265.1 Hyphomicrobium sp. | reverse complement strand
TCAGCAATAGCTTTCTTCAAATCAATTTCATCCCCTTCAAGCTCGCATGGCCATTGCGTCCGACGATGATGTGGTCGTGCACGGAGACGCCAAGCGGGCGCGCCGCTTCCATGATCTGCTTGGTCATATCAATATCGGCACGAGATGGTGTTGGGTCGCCGGACGGATGATTGTGCACCAGGATAATCGCCGTCGATGATAGCTCAAGCGCCCGCTTCACAACCTCGCGCACATAGACTGGCGTGTGGTCCACCGTGCCCCGGCCTTGCACTTCGTCGGCAATGAGATTGTTCTTTTTGTCGAGGAAAAGAATGCGAAACTGCTCACGATGATCGAACCCTTGCACGAGGCGCAAATAGTCGAGCACGCCGGTCCACGACGCCAACGCAGGCTTCGCTGCGATCTCCCCGCGCGTCAGCCGTTCAGCCGCCGCCTTGATCAGCTTCAACTCATCGACCGCGCGATCGCCAATCCCGTCGATTTCTTTCAATCGCTCGGGCGGCGCTGAAACGGCTTCGGCAAAAGACCCAAACTTAGTTATCAGCTTCTTGGCGATGGGCTTGGTGTCGCCGCGTGGAAAAACGCGAAACAAAATCATCTCAAGCAGTTCGTAGTCGGGCACAGCATCAGCGCCGCCGATCCGGAACCGGTGACGCAATCTCTGGCGGTGGCCAAGCTTGTCATCCACGGGCGTGATCGCCGCCTGAGATGACGTCGCAGGCGCTGCGATGGCGGTGGGCTGCGCGTCGCCAAATAGGAACCCCTGCTCCTCGGCGCTGATTTTGCCCGTTTGAGTGCCTGATTGTGAGCCAGTGTCGCGGCCTTTGGCGCTTGCCATGACGTGTCCTCAGGCTGCGGTGTCCAAGCGGTATGGCGGACAATCAAAACCGGCGGGCGACGATGTGAAAATTTCAACACCCGTCTCGGTGACGCCGACGGTGTGCTCAAATTGGGCAGACAGTTCGCGGTCACGGGTCACCGCGGTCCAGCCGTCGGCCAGGATTTTGACATGCGGCTTACCCAGATTGATCATCGGCTCGATCGTAAACAGCATGCCCGGTTCCAAAACAACGCCTTCGCCTGGTTCGCCGTAATGCAATATGTTGGGACGATCGTGGAATACCCGGCCAAGGCCATGACCGCAAAAATCGCGGACCACGGAGCATCGCTCAGCTTCGGCAAACTTCTGAATAGCAGCGCCGATATCGCCGGTGGTTGCGCCGGGTTTGACGGCTGCGACGCCGCGCATCAGCGCTTCATACGTGACTTGGACCAGCCGGCCGGCGCGTCTCGAAACGTCGCCGACGCAATACATGCGGCTCGTGTCGCCGTGCCAGCCATCGACGATCAAGGTTACGTCGATATTGACTATATCGCCGTCTTTCAGGGGCTTAGCGTTGGGCATGCCATGACAGACAACGTGATTGATGGACGTGCAGCTGGCGTATCTATAACCCCGATAGTTGAGGGTCGCAGGGATCGCGCCATGATCGAGCGCGAACTCCAGCAAAAGGTGGTCGATCCTGCCGGTTGTTGTGCCCGGATGAACTTCCGCCACCAGCATATCGAGCGCTTCTGCTGCCAATCGACCCGCTTTCCGCATTGCAGCAAAGGCATCAGCGCCGTGTAGCGGGATTTTGCTGTCCCGGCTGGCTGTACGGTTAACCTCTACATTGGACATCTGTTTTTGCGCCGCAACTTTGGAAGTGTCTCGTCTCGCCGTCAATTTAGTGCAAAACTAGCGATGTGCAATCGGCCGCCGCAGCAAGACGGTGCCGGAACAACGGGAGATACGGATGTTGTCGCAAGTTGGGCTCATGGGTGCAGGCATTGCTTTGGCAGTGGCCGCGCTACTCTACCTTTTTTATTACCTCTTTAGCTTCGACAATTCGAATGAGCAATCCCAGACCGGAACAAGTGCCAGCCGTGATACGCGCACCACGGGTGCAGCATCCGCAGCGGCGAACCCCGTTGCGAAATCACAGGGACCTGACGCAAAATATACGGGGGATCAAACGGCGTCCGCACATGGCTACACCGATCATAC
Source organism: Hyphomicrobium sp. (assembly GCA_043740265.1). GTDB lineage: Bacteria > Pseudomonadota > Alphaproteobacteria > Rhizobiales > Hyphomicrobiaceae > Hyphomicrobium_B. The sequence goes on along the minus strand of JAYUCQ010000248.1, from coordinate 2,516 downwards.
GCTCGTGCGGCATCAGACGCATCACCGGACAGTGGCAGCTTCGACAAGATTGAGTGACGCGGCAGTGCATACGCAAGCGCGCACATCAACAAATACCGCCACAACGGCAGCGGCGCATTCCGGCATCGAAGATACACCTCGTGCAGCAGCGGAAACCCGTCCACATTTGGAAAATACGGCGATCAAGCCTGACGTATCACGGACCATCGCGGGCGGGGTCGCAACCGCTGCAACGGCGCATACAGCAACCGCAGATACAACAGATCACGCACGGGCTCACCCCGCGACAGCCGCAACAAAAGACGGCGTCCGCACGAATTTCCGTACCGGCCACACGGAACAAGCCACCCCAGTCCGCACGGCCAGCGTAACGCGCGAGCGTGACGAGACGGAGCGCCGGGGCGGAGCACCTTGGTTTGGGTGGGCCGCAGGCCTCGGAACCGTTTTGGCAGCGCTCGGATTGCTCGCCTTCAATAATAAAGGCGAAGCCGTTAAACAGGTTGTGAAGGCCCAGGCCGAAGAAGCACAAGTTGCGGTCGCTGAAAAGCTTGTGCCGAAGGTCGAGGCGGTTGTTGAAGCTGCCAAAGAAAAAATTGCCGAAGTGACAGCCGAAGTTCCGGTGAAAGTTGTCGCCGAGGTTGTGGTGCCAAAAGCCGAAGTGCAAGCGGAAGTCAAATCCGAACCTGCGCCAGCGGCTGCTGCTCCCGTTGCGGGCCTGACAAGTTACTATGGCGTCAGCGATGGCAGCCAGGTTATGGCGTGGTCGGCAGACGCATCCATGAACCCGGACTATGCCGCAGCGGATGCAGCTGCTCCCACCGAGCCGGATGCTCAAGCCGCTGACGCTGAAGGATCTGCGCCTGTCGTAGAAGCAGCGGCAGAACCGGCAGCAGAGCCAGCAGCCGCAGCGCCTGTTTCTCTAGGTGGCGTCGGCGTGACGTCGTTCTACGGCATCGCAGAAACGCCAGACCAGGAACAAGCCTGGGCCGCGGAAGCTGAAATAAATGCTGACTATGAGGCGGCAGAAGCGGCACCTGAGGCCGCTGCCGAAGCGGCTCCGGAAGCGGCACCCGTGTCAATGGGCGGCGTTGGCGTCACGTCCAACTATAGCGGTGGCAAAGCTTGGGCGGCGCCTGACAACTATTACGCGGCAGCTGACGCGGTGCCCGGCGTAACGTCGCTCTATGCATCCTCAGGATGGGTCTCGCCGGAAAATTACTACGCGCCGGTCGAAGTGGCTGCGGCTCCAGAGCCCGAGGCGGCACCCGCAGCAACTGCGGCGGGCGTTACGTCGTCCTACACTGGGTCGGGTTGGGTCGCGCCAGCGAACTACTATGCGCCAGCCGACGTCTGCAGTGATTCCGTTGCGGCCGCGCTCAAATCCGGCAAGCTCAACTTCGCAACCTCTAGCTGGGAAATTCTCGACGATAGTTTCCCGACGCTCGATAAAATCGCCAAGCTGATTAAGGGTTGCAATGGAGCGGCGGTCGAAGTTGGCGGCCACACCGATAACACCGGAACGGCGGAGGGCAACCAGGTGCTGTCCGAACAGCGAGCCAAGGCCGTCGTCAAATATCTGACTAGCGCGGGCGTCAGCGCGGCACAGTTGAAAGCCGTTGGCTATGGTCAGGATAGGCCCATCGCTGGCAACACCACGGCTGCTGGCAAGCGCGAAAACCGCCGCATCGAGTTCGTTGTGTCGGCGAAGTAACGCGCGGTCATCCGCACAAACAAAAGCGCCGGGAAATTTCCCGGCGCTTTTTATTTTCAAAATTCCGGAGCGGCGAATTTAGCCCTTGGCTTCTTCGGCTGGAACTTCGCCAGCGGTCATTTCAGCCAGCAGAGCCTTCGCCTGACCAACCCAATCCTGCTTCTCGATGGCGCCCTTGAGGTTCAGCGTCTCATCGATGTTGGCGATATCTTCGTCCGACAGCGTCGCGATCTGTTCGACGCGGTAACAGTTAAGCTGCTTCAAGCGGCCCATGATGTCGGCGTTGATACCCTTGATCGCCAGCAAATCTTCCGGCTCGCCCTTCGGCTTCTTGAAGCCCTTCCAGGCGGCGTTGAGGCGGCGGGCGCGAGCGTCTGTCCGTTCAAAGATGCGGGCGGCTTTACCGCGGCGTCCACGCAGATAGTAGAGCTTGGCGCGGCGGACTTTACCGCGGCGGATAACCTCGATTTCCGCGATGTAGGGCGAGTAGACCGGGAACACGCGTTCCACGCCTTCGCCGTAGGAAATTTTTCGGACAGTGAAGTTCTCGTTGATGCCGGCGCCCGAGCGCGCGATCACCATGCCCTCATAGGCCTGCAAGCGCGTGACGGCAGCATCGACCTTGCCCTTGGCTTTTTTCTTGTCCTTGGGGTCGCCCTTTTCGGCGGTTTCCACCACCCGGACCATGACCTTGACGGTGTCGCCTGGGCCGAACTCTGGAACGCCCCGCTTGGCGAGGACGGCATCCATCTGCTCGCGCTCAATCTGCGCAATAATGTTCATGTGTTTGATTCCATGTTGTTTT
>JAYUCQ010000247.1:0-4565 GCA_043740265.1 Hyphomicrobium sp. | reverse complement strand
ATTCACCCGCACCCGTGATGACGCCGGAGATGATTGAGCGCACGATGGACGAAATTATCCGTCCGACGGTCTCTGGCATGAACACGCGCGGCACGCCGTTCAAGGGTGTGTTGTTCGCCGGTCTCATGATCACGCCGTCGGGGCCGAAGCTCATTGAATACAACGCCCGCTTCGGCGATCCCGAAACGCAAGTGCTGGTGATGCGCGCCAAGTCCGATATCCTGTCGCTGCTCTTCGCCACGGCTGATGAAATGCTGGACAAGTTTGCCGCGCGGTGGAGCGACGACGTGGCGTTGACGGTGGTGCTGGCGGCAAAGGGCTATCCCGGCACGCCGCTCAAAGGCACCGAGATCAAGGGCCTCGCCAAAGCCGCTAAAATTGACGGCGTCGAGATTTTCCATGCCGGTACGCGGCGCGACGGCACGAAGTTGCTGGCTGATGGCGGACGGGTTTTGAATGTCACTGCGCGCGGCAAAACCGTCGCCGAGGCGCAGGCGCACGCTTACGCGGCCATCGCGCTAATCGATTGGCCGGAAGGGTTCTGCCGCAACGACATCGGCTGGCGGGCGATTGCACGCAGCGAAAGCTGACGATTTTTTACAGCTTAACCGAATGCGCGCTTGCGGACTAGATTCTGCCATTGCCTCCAGTGCATACTCGGTCCATGAGCTCAGCAAAGACACCCTCGATCCGGCCGCCGCAACCGGGCGCATCCCCTCTCGCAGACGCCACTAAAATCCGTTCATCAAAGACCGGTCCCGCGATCGGTCTGGCGCTTGGCGGCGGCGGCGCACGCGGTCTCGCCCATATCGTTATGCTCGAAGCCTTCGATGAACTCGGTATCAAGCCGAGCATCATATCCGGTACATCGATTGGCGCGATTTTCGGCGCGGCCTACGCGTCTGGCATTTCCGCCAAAGACATCCGCGCTCAAACCAAAGACGTCCTGGCGCAACGCCTGACCCTGGTCCGCGATTTGTTTGCTGCCCGCACGCAGCCCTTGCAACGGCTGTTCAACCCGTTTGCGGCCCGAACCTCAATCCTCGATCCGCACGCGGTCCTCGACCTCGTCATGCCAAAAGGCGTGAAGGCAAGGTTCAGCGACTTGACCATACCCTTGAAGATCGTCGCCTCAGATTTCTATGAACAAGAGCCGGTAGTATTCTCGGACGGCCCGTTGCGAACGGCAGTCGCGGCCAGCATGGCATTGCCAGTGATTTTCCAGCCCGTGATGTCGGATGGCCGCGCGCTGATCGACGGCGGCATGACCAACCCGCTGCCTTATGATATTCTTTTGGGCGACGCGCGCATCGTTGTTGCAATCGACGTTTCCGGTGCCCCGGTGCCCGATCCAAACCGCGCATCACCAACCGCGTTCGAAGCCCTGTTCGCCAGCGCGTTTCTGTTCGAACGCACGATTGTGCGCGAAAAACTCAAATCCTCGCAGCCCGATATTCTGATCAGCGCCGGGACCAGCCAATATCAGGTTTTGGATTTCTTGAAGGTTGACGAAATTCTGGCCGCCGCTGGACCGGCGAAAGAACGGCTGAAGTTTCAACTTGATCGCGTTTTGTCGGTCGAGACACTGCCGCAGCTGGAAGCCATGGACGGCGTCGCACTGAAAGGAACTGTGGAACCGCCGCGTGAAGCCAAAGCACCAAGGCGTCGCGGACTATTAAAGCGGCGGGTGAAAAGTCCGGATGGCGCCTAATGACAATGCTGCTCAAACCCCGGTCGTCATCCCGTCGAAGGACGGGACCCACGACAAGCTTCAGCTCGTGACCTGCTGACGACGAAGCAAGATTGAACACGATCGCTAAATCTGTTGCATGGACGCTTGTCGTGGGTCCCGTCCTGCGATGCGTTTCACGCATCGTCGCTGCGCGACGACGGGATGACGGCTGGATTGAATTCCGCGTTTACTCTCCCCGCCGGTTAGCGAAAAACGTACGCAGCAGTTCGGCGGATTCTGTCTCGCCAAGGCCGCTGTAGACTTCGGGCGCATGATGGCAGGTCGGCTGGTTGAATATCCGGGCGCCATGCTCGACGCCGCCGCCCTTAGGGTCGCTGGCACCGAAATAGACGCGCCGGATGCGCGCAAACGATATCGCCGCTGCACACATCGGGCATGGCTCTAGTGTGACGTAGAGATCGCAACCCGTCAGCCGCTCCTGACCCAGCGCCGCGCAGGCTTCGCGGATGACAACGATTTCGGCGTGGGCTGTCGGGTCATTCAATTCCCGCGTCCGGTTGCCGGCTTTGGCGATGACCACGCCCGAAGGTCCAACGAGCACTGCGCCAACCGGCACTTCACCGCGCGCTGCGGCGGCACGTCCCTCGCGCAACGCAACGTCCATGTGGCTTAACCCGTCCGCCGATGTCATAACCGCCCTTTCACACTCAAGACTGGCACAACCAGGATCAACCTAGTCCAATGGCCAAAAGCCCGTTTAGACCGAAACTCAAAAAGCCGGAACCACCAGCAAAAGGGCCGGCCGCAAAGCCGCGGTCAAGTTTTGGCGCACATACAGGCCCGGGCCTCACCGAACCGATGCGGATTGCAAAGGCTATGGCGCGCGCCGGGCTCTGTTCGCGCCGTGAGGCCGAGCGCTGGATCGCAGATGGCCGCGTGAGCGTCAACGGCAAGCTTCTAAAAACACCAGCCTGCGAGGTTGGCCCGAATGATAAAATCATCGTTGACGGCCGTCCGCTTCCCGCCGCCGAGCCCGTCAAGCTCTGGCGCTATCATAAGCCGAAGGGCCTCGTCACCACGCACAACGATCCGCAGGGACGGCCAACTGTTTTTGACAAGTTGCCGCCGGAGATGGAGCGCGTCGTCTCCATCGGCCGTCTCGATTTCAATACCGAAGGCCTGCTGCTGCTGACCAACGATGGCGGCCTCGCCCGCTACATGGAATTGCCGGCGACGGGATGGGCACGGCGCTACCGCGTGCGGGCCAAGGGCCGCGTCACGGCAGCAGACCTCGAAAAACTCAAAGACGGCGTTGACATCGATGGCGTTCAATATGGCCCCGTCGAGGGCATCATCGATAGCGTTCAAGGCGCCAACATGTGGCTGACGATTGCGATCCGCGAAGGCAAGAACCGCGAGGTGCGCAAAATTCTCGAGCATCTCGGCGTTGAAGTCAACCGCTTGATCCGCGTTTCGTTCGGACCGTTTCAGTTGCTCGATCTCGGACCTGGAAGCGTCGAGCAAGTCAAACGCCGGACACTTTCAGAACAGCTTGGCCCGGCGCTCTCGAGTGATTTCGGATTGTCGGAAAGTGCGGAAGATCGCAAGGCGCGGCACACAAGAGGCAAGGCTGCGAGCCATCGCGATGGGGACGAGTAATGGCGCGACACGTTTCAATTTGCGATGTGCCCGCGTTGTCGCCGCCGCAGAATCCCCCTCCCCCTCGCGGGGAGGGGTTAGGGGTGGGGGGATTCAGAGAAACCGGAATTTACAATCAGCCGTCCATCCGCGTCTCAACTTCGCATGCAATAACACCAAATCCGCCTGGCTCTTCACCCCAACCCCAACCCCTCCCCGTCAAGGGGAGGGGAGTTCTTCGCTCCGGCGAAGTCGTTGGCTTGTGGCACGAGCGCTTTCCATGAGGATAGTCGCCGGGAAATTTCGGGGGCGCGCACTAGCCAAACCGGATCACGATGGCCTGCGCCCAACATCGGACCGCGTCCGCGAAAGCGTTTTCAATATCCTGGCGCACGGCGTTGCTGATTTTGAATTGGCAGGCAGCCGCGTCATCGATCTTTTTGCGGGCACAGGTGCACTCGGCCTTGAGGCCATGTCGCGCGGAGCCGCGTACTGCCTTTTCGTCGACGACGATGCCGATGCCCGCGCGCTGATCCGCGATAGCGTCGAGGCCTTTGGGTTAACGGGTGAAACCCGCATTTTTAAGCGTGATGCAACCGATCTTGGACCGGCTGGGAAAAATGACCGCTACGGCCTCGCGTTCCTCGACCCACCCTATGGCAGGGGGCTCGGCGAAAAGGCGCTCAGCGGCCTCCTAGCGGGCTCCTGGCTCATACCTGGAGCCGTGTGCGTGGTCGAAGACCGCCTCGGCGCGCCGTTCACCATACCGGCTGCGTTGACCATGTTTGATAACCGTACCTGGGGCGACACCGAGGTTAGGTTTTTATGGATGAAATAATTCGACGTTCATCGAACCAGAAAACAAAAAGGGCGACCCGTAGGCCGCCCATTTTTCAGATTTCAAATTGATGCGCTATCAGTTGACGTCAAAGCGCAGACCGGCGCGGATTTGGTGGATGTACTGGTCCGAGATGCTCATACGCGAATTGTAGCCGTCGATGTCGGTGTCGAAGCTGGTCCCCGCCAGGTAGAGGAAACGGTAACCGACGTCGAGCGACGTGATGTCGGTGAGCTGATAGCTCGCACCAGCCATCAAGGCTGCAGCTAACGACGCCGTGTCGGCCTTGCCTTCCGTCGTTTTAGCGTAATCTGTCCGCGACCCGGCACACGGATTTTCGTTGTCGCATGAGGTGACCGTGGTTGTGTGCACACGCTTGAGCTCGTTCCATACCAA
>JAYUCQ010000246.1:0-11083 GCA_043740265.1 Hyphomicrobium sp. | reverse complement strand
TCGCCGTTGCTCGCCAAGCAGGCAAACGGCATGACCAAATCTTCCGCCTGAGCGGTCGCAGCGGCGCTGACTACAACCAGCGCGGCAAAGCTTAATCGCCAAACAACCCCACTCACGAGAGCCCCCTCGACACATTTATGCTATCCCGCGAGTACAAGTCTTAGCCAAACCAGGGCGCGATTGTGGCTGGTTTTAGAGTTATAAACGGCTTTAGACGCTGCACCGCCGTTGTGCTCGCGTCAGCCGCAAGGACGGCGTAATTTGCGTGCTTGCTCTGCTCCGGGCGAATGAGTGTTCCGATGACGCCACACTCGCCCGGCTCAGACCGGTTAAAACGCTGCCGGTTGAGGCACTTATTCTCGACTCTCAGAACCCTTTGCGTCTAAGATCGGGACCATCGGGTGCTGGTTTCAGGGACACGTCTTGCGTTCGCTCCAGCGGGAGGTTTGAGTTATGTCGGCGGCGGATATTTCAGCTGAGAGCGGTAAGCCCAGCCGTGGATTTTTTGGCAGGGTAAAAAGCGGGCGCGATGCCACCGGTAGGGCGGCATCTGCAAGCCCGGCTGCACCGGTTCAAACCGACGTCTTGAAACCGGAAGTGGCCCGCAGGCGCGAGCGCTTCATCCCAGTTACCCGCTATGCGCTAATGGATCGTTTAACGCTGCCGTCGGCCTGGCCAACAGGTGAAGCCCAAGACGTGCGGCGGTTCTTCCGCTACCTCGATTACTGGCGTCAGCAGCAGTACAACGCCAAGCTTCTCGAGCTTGATCAGATCTACGAAACGTTCTCGCCCGACAGCGATTTGCTAATGACGCGCCAATTCACGGAAGATGAGCGCAGCAACCTTAAGCACCGCGTCGTCACAAGCATTGAGAGCCTTCTTAAGGGCGCTAACTACGAGCGCATTGATCCCTCCGACATTGATCAGATCTTGACCAAGGATAGTCACTACGGTCTCGACCTAATGGTTGATATGAAAGCGTTCGAGGACATCCTAATCTATTATCGCGGTGCCTCAAACCGCAAACACGAACGCCGCCGCTTTCAAAAGTTCATGCGCAAAGAGCAATTTGACGTTCCCGTATTTCAGCGCCTGTTCATCCTGTTCAAACTGAAAGCGTTCGATGTTCGCGTCGAAGAACTGGTGCGCGACGAGCGCCTCACCCGCGAGCAAGCAGAAAAGAAGGTCAACAAACTCCGCGCCGGTCTACCGCCTGGCCTCAATGACAAAAACATATATCTGAAGCTGTTCAAGAACATCCCGCGCACCGACATCGAAATGGTGTTTCCGAACACCCAAGTTCGATTTCGCGCGTTTGATAAACTGAAACTTGGCGTGTCCGCCGGCAGCGGTCTCGGCATGGGCGCTGTGGGTGCTGCCGGCAAAGTCGCGCTTCTGGCAACAAATCCGATTGCGGCCGCTGGCGCCGTGGCGGGTTTAGGCGGCGTTGCGTTCCGCCAGGCTACGAGCTTCATGAACCAAAAACAGAAGTACATGGTTGTGATGGCCCAGAACCTATACTTTCACACCATGGCCGACAATCGCGGCGTCATGCTGAAAATGGCGGCGCGAGGTGCTGAAGAAGATATCAAAGAGGAAATGCTGCTTTATACCGTTCTCGCCAAGGAGAAGGCGACACGCGCTGATCTCCCGGCAATTGATCAGGCGATCGAACAGTACCTGACACGCACTTTCGGGATCGCCGTCGATTTTGATCTTGAGGATGCTTTGGAGCGGTTGCTGCGCGATGGCATCGTCACCGAAAGCGCCGGCGGCAAGCTGACGACGCTTGGTCCGAAAGAAGCAGCATTGCACGTCGACGCCAAGTGGGACATGTTCCTCGACACGCTCCCAGATCCGGTCAGCGCTGAAGGCTACGAATACAGCAGTGTCAGGGACCCGGCATAACTCTTCGCCGCGATTTGAAAGCTTAACGGACCCATGACTCTTCAGAAAGTGGTTGCGGATTTTATTGACCGCGACTTGGCGCACCATGCCGCCAGCAGCTTGCAGGATTTCACAGAGCCTGCCCCGGACGCCCTGACGATCTTTGAAAACGGACCTGGCCGCTGGCGGCTTGAAGCCTTCTTCAATGATTGGATCGACGGCCGTGACGTTGCATCTGAGATTGCGGCATTTGTCGGCAAACCCTTGCCGCCATTTGTCGTTGAAAGTGTACCTGATCTCAACTGGGTCGCCATTTCGCAAGCCGCATTACCGCCGGTTGAAGCCGGCCGGTTTGTGGTTCACGGTAGCCACGATTGCGGCCGCGTCGCGCGCGGGCCATCGACCATTCTGATCGACGCCGGCGAGGCCTTCGGCACGGCGCACCACGCAACGACGCTGGGCTGCCTGCTGGCGATTGATCGCATCACCCGCGCTCAAGCCTTCGATACAATCCTCGATCTTGGCTGCGGGTCAGGTGTACTCGCCATCGCGCTCGCCAAAGCGCTGCCCGGCGCTGATATCATCGCCACCGATATGGACCCGCAATCGGTCAAGGTGGCTGCCGGAAACATGCGGCTCAATGGAGTCGGCAACCGCATCGCTACCGCGGTCGCAGCCGGCGTCAATCACACGTGGCTGCGGCAATCTCCGCCCTTCTCTTTGATCGTCGCTAACATTTTGGCTGGCCCGCTGATTGAACTGGCCCCGGCGCTAGCGAAAAAGGTAACCCGGGGCGGCACCTTGCTGCTCTCTGGCATACTCATCCCGCAAGCGCCGCAGGTCATCGCCGCGTATCGCGCCTGCGGTTTCCACATCCTGCGACATGACCGCATCACGGGCTGGTCGACATTGACGCTGCAGCGGCGCTAGGGCCTGTCCGGTTTTGATTGAGCCGCAGCCAGACCCTAGCTCTCTGTCCTGTCGTGCTTCTTTCCGGAAAACCGGTTCCCACTTTTCCGGAAGCACTCTAGAAGGGTCGCATGTTCCAGACGTTTGAAGACTCACCAGGCCCCACCCACGCCGCCGAGCGGCTGAAGGCGCTCCGGGCGTGGATGGTCAAAGCCAAGCTTGACGCCGTGCTCGTGCCGCGTGCTGACGAGCATCAGGGCGAGTACGTGCCGCCGTGCGCGGAACGGCTCAAATGGCTCACAGGATTTACGGGTTCTGCCGGCATCGCGATTGCCGCCAAGAGAAGCGCGGCACTGTTTATCGACGGACGCTACACGGTTCAGGCCAAGGACGAAACCGATACGAGCGCGTTTGACGTCTCGCAGCTGCCGCGCGGCCGCCTCGCTGAATGGTTGATCGAGAACCTGACGAAAGGCAGCACCGTCGGCTACGACCCATGTCTGCATACGGTCAGCGAGATATCGCGATTGACGACGGCGCTTGCGGTCAAAGGCATCACACTGAAGCCGCTGCCGAAGAACCCCATCGACGGGCTGTGGGGCAAGGCTCGCCCAGCGCCGCCCAAGGCGCCAGTTGTCATCCATCCGCTTGCACTTGCCGGGCGCAGTGCCGCAGACAAAATTGCTGATGTTCAAAAACGCCTGAAGGATGATGGGCAATATGCTGCTGTGTTGACCTTGCCGGATTCCATTTGCTGGCTGCTCAACATTCGAGGTCACGACATCGCCCACAATCCTGTCGTTCTCGCGTTTGCCATTGTGCCAGTCAGCGGCAAAGCCGAACTCTTTATCGACGCGGGCAAGATCACGAGCGATGTCCGCAAATATCTCGCGGGCTTCACGAAAATTCTTGCCAGTGACGCGCTATCAGACCGGTTGGCGGAACTAAGACTATCCAAAAAGCGGGTACGTCTCGATCCCGACACAGCCGCTGCGTGGTTTGAACGCAAGCTCGGTGACAAGGCGATCGCGCGTGGCGCAGACCCCTGTATCTTGCCAAAGGCCATCAAAACCGCTGCGGAAATCAACGGCTCGCGCGCCGCCCATATTCGTGACGGCGTCGCCGTTGTGCGATTCCTGGCCTGGTTCGACGCTGCGACAGACGGCGGCTCGTGCGATGAAATCACAGCCGTCAAGAAGCTCGAAGCCTTCCGCCGTGACACGGGCGCGCTGAAGGAACTCAGCTTTGCAACCATTTCCGGCTCTGGGCCGAACGGTGCCATCGTTCATTACCGCGTAACCAATGCCACAAACCGGAAGATCAACACCGGCGAACTCTTTTTGCTTGATAGCGGCGCGCAGTATCAGGACGGCACGACCGACATTACCCGCACACTTGCGGCCGGTGTGCCGTCGGAAGAAATGCGAGCGCGCTATACCGCCGTCCTCAAGGGCCACATTGCCATTGCAACAGCGCGCTTTCCAAAGGCCACGCGCGGTTCCGATCTTGACCCTTTCGCCCGCCGGGCGCTATGGGACGCAGGTCTCGATTTCGATCACGGCACCGGCCACGGTATCGGCAGCTATTTGTCGGTTCATGAAGGCCCTCAGTCGATCTCGCGCGCCGGTAGCGCCGTGCTGCAACCCGGCATGCTGATTTCAAACGAACCTGGCTATTACAAAGAAGGTCACTACGGCATTCGCATTGAGAACGTCGTCTTGGTCACCGAGCTCACTGAAGTGCCCGGCGGCGACCGCAAAATGATGTCGTTCGAGACGCTGACGCTGGCGCCGATGGACCGCCGCTTGATTGATGCCGATGAATTGACGACCGATGAATTCGATTGGCTGAACGCTTATCACGCGCGGGTCTATGACACGCTTGTGCCATTCCTCGACAGTGAGACGGCAACATGGTTGCGGCACGCGACGGCGGCGCTTTCATAACTTCGCTTTGGCATGAAGCTGCGACAGTGTGCGCTCACCCGTGACCAATCAGTTCCAGCCACGCGTCTTCCGTCAAAACAGTGACGCCCAGCGCTTCAGCCGCCGTCAACTTCGATCCCGCGTCTGCGCCTGCAACCACATAGTCCGTTTTCTTCGAAACCGAACCCGCAACTTTTGCGCCAAGGCGTTCGGCTTGGGCTTTAGCTTCATTGCGGGTGACGCGTGTCAGCGTGCCGGTAAAGACGACAGTCTTTCCAGTGACGGGAGTCGCCACCGCAGCGGCGCGCTCGAACGGCGTCACTTCAACTTCGGCCAACAGTGCATCCAGAATTTCAACATTGTGCGGCTCTCCGAAGAATGCGACCAGCGCGTCAACAACGGTTTCCCCTATACCTTCGATGTTGTCGATATCGCGATAGGCTTCGCTGTCACGCCCGTCTTTCACAGCAGCATCAACTGCAGATCTGAGTGCCGGTAAATTCAAGTATGCCTTGGCCAAATCCTTCGCCGTCGTCTCGCCAATATGGCGGATGCCGAGTCCGAATAAAAATCGCTCGAACGGAATTTTTCGCCGCGCTTCGATAGCCGCGAACATTTTCTCAGTTGACTTCTTGCCGAAGCCTTTGAGCTCCGCCAGCGGCTCGGTGCTCGACGCATCGCGGCGCTGCAGCGTATAGATGTCAGCCGGCGTCTTGATGCGTCCGGTATCGAAGAAAAACTCTATTTTCTCAGCACCCAATCCGTCGATATCAACGGCGTTGCGCGAGACAAAGTGTTTCAGACGTTCTTTGGCTTGTGCCGGGCAGACGAGCCCCGCCGTGCAGCGGCGCACCACGTCGGCAGTGCCTGACGTTTCGTCGGCGTCGCGGACAGCATGACTGCCGCATGCTGGGCAGACATCGGGCATCGCAAACGCAACGGTACCTTTCGGCCGCTTGTCCTCGATGACGCGGACGATCTGCGGAATAACGTCGCCCGCGCGTTGCACCACAACGGTATCGCCGACGCGGATATCTTTACGTGCGATTTCATCTTCGTTGTGCAGCGTCGCATTTGAGACAACGACGCCGCCGACAGTGACGGGCTCAAGCTTGGCAACCGGGGTCAAAGCACCTGTCCGGCCAACCTGGATGTCGATACCGCGCAGAACGGTGGTCGCCTGTTCGGCGGCGAATTTGTGCGCAATCGCCCAGCGCGGCGAGTTGCCCACATACCCTAGTCTGCCCTGGAACTCGAGCCTATTAATCTTGTACACAACTCCGTCGATATCATACGGGAGCTTCGAACGACGCGCGTCAATAACTTTGTAATAGTCCAGCAGAGAGGTAACAGATTTGCATATTCGCATTTCTGGATTGGTTGGAAGCCCCCATCTGCGAAAGGCCTGGATCACTCCGTACTGCGTTTTGCTCGGCAAACTTGATGACGTACCCCAGGCGTAAGCAAGAAACCGCAATGGCCGTTGAGCCGTAATGCTAGGGTCTAGCTGTCTCAGTGAGCCTGCCGCCGCATTTCGCGGATTGGCAAACTCCCTCTCACCTCTTCTTTCTTGCGCCTCATTGAGCGCAAGAAACTCTTGCCGCCCAATGTATATTTCTCCTCGAACTTCCATCGTAGCAGGAACGCTCTTGCCCTTCAGAAAATGAGGCACTCCGACTACAGTTCGGACGTTAGGAGTTACAATCTCCCCTTTGGTGCCGTCACCGCGAGTAGCTGCTCGTACCAGCTGTCCATTTTCGTATCGGATGGAAATCGAAAGTCCATCGATCTTCGGCTCAGCGGTGAGCTCAACTTCATCGACTTCGGAGATCTTCAGAAATCGCCGGATACGAGAATTAAAATCAATGACATCTTGATCGTCATACGCTTTCGAGAGAGAAAGCATGACGACCTCATGTCGAACATCGCCGAAAGCGGCGATTGGCTCTGCGCCGACACTTGCGCTAGGACTATCGAGAACATCAAATAGGGGAGTAGCCGTAGTCTCCGAAGTTGACGAAAGTAGCGCTGTCGGAAATTCCCGCTTTAGTGCGTCGTAGCGCCTCTTGATTTCGTCGTACTGTGCATCCGAAATCTCAGGCGCGTCAAACTTGTGATATAGACGATCATGGTGCGAAATTTGTTCTTCTAGAGACTTCAATTCGCCTCGCGCTGCCTCAACACCCGGCGGCTCAATGCGGGAAAATGACTTGCGCTTCTTGGAGGATTTCTTTGCCATAAGGCCGTAAAGCCGGTTTGAGCGGCAGATGCAAGTGCCCCAACACTATATCGCACGCGTGCTATTGCATCCGCGGTTACGCGTCAGCCGCTGCCGAGGCCCATCTTGGGAACAACCTTCCAAGCTTTGGAAAGCCACGAGTCGCCGTCTTCCCGGGGCGCTAGGCCGCCGTCTTGCAGCAAGGCGTAGCTTTCCTTGTACCATTTGCTGTCGGGATAATTGTGCCCGAGTACAGCCGCCGCGTTCTGCGCTTCTTTGGTAATTCCAAGCGCCATATAGCTTTCCGTCAAACGCGCCAGAGCCTCTTCCACTTGGGCAGTGGTTTGATATTCGCTGGCAACGGTTTTGAAGCGGTTGATGGCGGCGACATAGTTCTTGCGTTTGAGGTAATAGCGGCCAACTTCCATTTCAGATGCCGCCAGATTGTCTTCTGCAAGCCGGATACGATTGTCGGCATTGACGGCATATTCGCTGTCGGGATAACGCGTCTTCAAGATCTTGAGTTGTTCCAGTGCCTTTCGCGTCGCCGTCTGATCGCGGTTCGCGCCTTTGATGTCATCGAAGTAAGCCGATGCAATGATGTGATGCGCGAGCGGCGCTTCCTTGGTGCCGGGATGCAGCGCGACGTAGCGCTCAGCCGATGCTATGGCCTCCGGCGTTTTGCCGGCGCGGTAATAAGCGTATGCGGCCATGACGATGGCACGGCGGGCTTCAGGCGCATATGGGTGTTCGCGGTCGAGCCCTTCGAACTTCGCAGCCGCGTCCTCGTACTTACCGCGCGACATCAGCGCGTCGCCATCGGCAAACATTTTAGCGGGCGGATCTGGATTGAGAGCTTGCGTGGCATCAATAGACGTCGAGGCGCAGCCCGCGAGCGAAACGGCGACAACAAGCGGCGCGACCCAGGCCGCAAAGGTCCGGAAAATTGCAAATCTATGCGCCAGCAGTGTCATTACCCAGCCTTGGAAATCTGCACTGGAATGACCCAGCTGCGTACGACAGGCATACCACTCAACCGTTAGCTGCGAAAGCCCAAAACCCAACATAAGGTGTTGGAATCAGTCACAAACCTGGGAAATGCTAACGATAAATTGTGGCACAGGCGCAGCGGCACGGCAATGCAAGAAAGCTCAAAGGCCACGCTCCCGATAATCATCGCGCGCCATTAGCGTAACGCGACGTTACTCGGCTGCGGCGGCAAGCCCGGCAGGTGCGTGCGTAACGTTAACCCGCGACGAGCGCGTGCGCGGTGCCTGAACCAACGACCAGTTTGCGCTGTCGGAGAACAACTCCTGCAGCACCATGGCATTGAGTCGATGACCACCCTTATACGACCGGTAAGCGCCCAGAAGCGGCGCACCCGAGAGCGACAAATCACCAACGGCATCGAGCATTTTGTGGCGGACGAATTCCTGCGGGTAACGCAGGCCTTCACGGTTCATCACCTTGTCTTCGCCGATCGCGACCGTGTTCGTCAGGTCCGCGCCGAGCGCAAGACCAGCTTTCCAAAGCTTTTCGACATCGCTCATGAAACCAAACGTGCGGGCGCGCGCCAATTCGTTGCGGAACACACCTGGGTTCATTTCGAAGTTCAGGCGCTGACGGCCGATCAACGGTGTTGCGAAATCAATTTCGACATCGAGGCTGAAGCCGCTGTGGGGAACCAACTCGCCCCAGCATCCGCCTTCTTCAACGCGGACGGCTCTCAAGACCTTGATGAACTTACGTGGCTCGCTCAATTCGCGGATGCCGACGCGATCAATAGCTTCGACGAATGCCGCCGAGCTGCCGTCCATGATCGGGACTTCTTTGCTGTCAATTTCGATGTAGAGATTGTCTATTGATAAACCGCGAAGCGCGGCGAGCAGATGCTCTACAGTTCCAACTGTTATGCCCGTTTCATCGCCAATAACCGTACACAATGTCAGGCTTTTGACGTGGGCCACGTTGGCAGGAATTTCTGCTACAACACGACCGCGTTTGGTCACGAGAAAGCGGAGCCCGGTATTCGCTTCTGCTGGATGCAGCGTAAGCGAAACCGGGGCTCCACTGTGCACCCCCGTGCCTGTTAAACGAACCTCGCGAGCGAGCGTTGCTTGCCGCGCACCGATGAATCGATTCGACATTCTGCGCCGTCCCTCATGCCATTGGTAGACCGCTGCTCCCCAGCATTAATGCGGTCAACCACCCCCAAACCCTCAAGGTTGCTCTCTTGATGGCGCTCGTGGGTCGTGGCCTTATTCGCCATCATCACCACCGCACCGGAGCTAACCTTTCCAGTTTGTAAAGTGGACGCTAACTGCTTCGTTCTAGTTCGACAAATCACGGTTTCTTACACAGTGTTACTATTGTTACATCCCTGAAACCGCTGGATAATTTTTACTCTGAACGCTGATACTTATCGCCGTTCACGCCCGAAAAAGACGGGTAGTGGCGGGTCTTGCTCAAATCCGTTCGGTGAATTTTGAGTTTCAGTAGTTGGCGTTTTGCCCGATTCGCTAGCCTTGCGGCCTAAGCCGCTGATGCGGCCAAAAAAACCGCCTTTTCTGCGATCGTCGGCGGAATTTGCAACAGGATTGCCGCTGGTTTGTTTTGCGTGCCAATCGCGCTGCCCAACCGCTGGAAAATCTTCAACGGCTGGCATTCGCCGCGACGATCTTGGAGCTTCAACAGGAGCGGCGGCTTGAAAACCATGAGTATAGGTCTGTTGTTGATAGGCCGGTGCACCGTGAAGCGGCGGCGCATATCCAACCGGAACAGTGTGGTTTTGCGAACCAACACCGATATGGGCAAAACCCTCTTCAATACTGACGTTATTTGGCGCCGCCCAAGTTTCGCGCTGCTGGTGCATAGGCGGCGTCACATTTTGACTTGCATGCCCAAGCGGCAATGCAGGAACGCTCGCTCCGGCCGAATGACCAGTCTGGTAGCTAGCATTCAGAGCTTCTGAAAGGCGGCGCTGCATATCAGCGGCCGGCGGCTGTCCGGAAACTGTGAATGGTGCTTGATTTTGAAAGTTCGGATTTTGCGTCGCAAAGGTCCCCGGCGCATTCGGCATATGGGGCATCGGGCCGACCGTAAAATTCGGACGCGGCGTACCGCCTTGGCCCAGTAGCGGCGCCATCGGTAGCGCTTTTGCTTGTTCGATGGCGCGGCCCATTCCGGAGGCAACAATTGAAACGCGAATGCGATCGCCGAGATTGTCGTCGAACGTTGCGCCGACAATGATGTTGGCGTCGGGATCGACTTCTTGACGCACGCGGCTTGCCGCTTCATCGACTTCATAGAGCGTCATGTCGCGCCCGCCCGTAATCGACAGCAGCAGACCCTTCGCGCCCTTGAGCGTCACGTCGTCGAGCAGCGGATTGGCGATGGCTTCTTCGGCAGCAAGGATAGCGCGGCGATCACCCGTCGCCTCACCTGTCCCCATCATCGCCGTGCCCATGCCGCTCATGACGGTGCGCACGTCGGCGAAGTCGAGATTGATCAGGCCTTCCTTCAGCACCAGTTCAACGATGCAGGCAACGCCCGAATAGAGGACCTGATCGGCCAGCACAAAAGCTTCTGCGAACGTTGTGCGCTCGTTGGCAACACGGAACAGGTTCTGATTGGGAATAACGATCAGCGTATCGACGTGCTGGCGCAGGCTTTGTACGCCAGCGTCCGCAATGCGCATCCGGCGTGCGCCCTCGAATTGAAATGGCTTGCAGACGATGCCGACGGTCAGAATTCCAAGTTCACGTGCCGTGCGTGCGATTACGGACGCTGCCCCCGTCCCGGTTCCGCCGCCCATTCCTGCAGCAATGAAAACCATGTGCGAACCCGCGACATGCGAGCGGATTTCCTCAATCGCTTCTTCGGCAGCGGCTTCCCCGATTTCGGGCCGCGAACCGGCCCCCAAACCTTCTGTCAAATTTGCGCCGAGCTGAATGCGGTGTTCCGCGCTCGAAGCCGCCAGCGATTGTGCGTCGGTGTTGGCAACGACGAAGTCGACACCCTGCAAGCCGGCTGCGATCATATTGTTGACGGCATTGCATCCGGCGCCGCCGACACCGACGACCGTGAGGCGCGGCTTGACGTCGATTAAATTCGGCAGTTGCAATTTGATGCTCATGGCGTCCTC
>JAYUCQ010000245.1:0-1844 GCA_043740265.1 Hyphomicrobium sp. | reverse complement strand
ACGCGCTCGAATATTCCTGGGCGCTCGCCTGGGAATTTGCTCTCTCTGTGAAGGCCTATTTCAAAGTCGGCTTCGATGCCGTGCAGGCGTGCAACCCGCCGGACTTGCTGTTTCTCATCGGTGGCTTCTGGAAATACCTCTTCGGCAAGCGCTTCGTCTTCGATCATCACGACATCAACCCAGAGCTCTTTGAAGCCAAGTTCGGCAAACAAGGTCACTTCCATCGCCTGCTTCTGCGGCTTGAGACGCTGACATTCAGAACGGCTGACGTGTCGATTGCGACCAACGAAACCTTCAAAGAAATCGCAGTCCGCCGCGGTGGCATGTCGCCAGAGCGCGTGTTCGTCGTCCGCTCAATCCCGGATTTGACACGGTTCAAGCGCGTCGCACCAAAGATGGAACTGAAGAATGGCCGCAAAAATCTGATCGGCTACGTAGGAATCATGGGCGCGCAAGATGGCGTCGACCTTTTGATTGATGCCATGGATACTCTGGTCAACGTCAACGGCCGCCGGGATGTGCAATGTGCCATCGTCGGCTCTGGTACTGAGTTGCCGCGCCTTGAAGCGATGGTCGCTGCAAAAAGCCTTGCAGACTACGTGACGTTCACCGGTTTCCTTTCCGGTGAACCGTTGTTGCAGGCGTTCTCAACGTTCGACATCGGCGTCATTCCGGACCCGAAAAACACCTACAACGACAAGATTTCGATGAACAAAGTGTTCGAGTATATGACGCTCGGCATCCCGTTCGTCGGCTTTGATCTGATCGAAACCCGCAAGGCCTCGGGCGAAGCCGCACTCTACGCCGCGGACAACAATCCCGCCGACCTCGCTGCCAAAATGGCGCAGGTCCTCGATGACGTCGATCTCAGAGGGGCGCTCAGTGAAGAAGGTGCCTCACGGGCGCGGGCCTTGCTCAAGTGGGAGACGGAGCGGGCGCGGCTGCTGGCTGCCTACGAGCTGGCGTTGGCGGAGCCGGACCGGGTTCGCACGGTTGCCTCTGCCCGGCCAGCGAACGGCTAGTACAGCGAAAATTGCGCCGCCAACGTGTGCGATGATCAAGACGGTGATCAGGTGCCAAATCATGCTGCTGGTGCCAGAAGCGCTGAAGCGTGGAAAGTTTGCAAGGCGGCGGTGACGTGCTCGTCGATGGCTTTGGCGATGTCGCTGGGTTCTGTCAGTGTTTCGCCCTCACGACGGAATACCAGTTCGCCCGAAAGCACAAGGTCGTTGAGGGCATCCGTAATGGCGTCGTGATCGTGGATGCCATCGAGTAGCGGCAGCACGGCGCGCTGTACGACGTTGAGCGGCACGGTTTCATGACGCACGTTCGTCGTCCAGGTGTGGCCATCCCGCGCATCGAAGCGGGCAATTGTGACGGCGCGCGGCTTGTCTGAGATTGGCTGCATTGTTTCGACGGGCTCCGTCGAAATGTCCGTCAGACCGGCCATCACCATATTGAATAGTGCGCGCTCGATTTCGGCCTTCGCGTCCGGCGAAGCGTGGCCAATTGTTGCGGCATACGCAACGAGGGCTGCCGCCGTGACCGTGGCAGGGCGCCGCCGCGCCAGTTCCGCGACTGCGTCGCGGACCGCAATGGACGAAGTGGTCAAGGTCCGCCCGGCGGAATCGCGGAAGACGAACCGGCCTTGGTCATCCGTCTCGGGTTCTGCTGATACGCGCGTCGAGATGTTGAGCCCCGCGAGTGCCGCTGGCGACAGCGTTCGTTGAATGCGGTGGGTCTGATCTTTGCGCACCAACAAGGACTGACGGAAAGTCCGGCCGGTGAGAAAATCAATATATTGCTCCATGCGCTCCAAGCCATTGCCCGAAAGCTTGCGCAAC
>JAYUCQ010000244.1:0-1851 GCA_043740265.1 Hyphomicrobium sp. | reverse complement strand
GCGTGCCGCAGCTTGGGCACAGGAAGTAGCTCATGTTTTCGACAATGCCGAGGATCGGCACTTCGACGCGCTTGAACATGGCGATGCCCTTGCGGGCGTCGATCAACGCCAAGTCCTGCGGCGTCGAGACGATGACCGCGCCCGACAGCGGCACGTTCTGCGATATGGTCAGCTGAATATCGCCGGTGCCGGGTGGCATATCGACAACAAGCACATCAAGATCGCCGGTTGTTCCCGCCCAATCGGTTTCGCGCAGCATTTGCCCTAACGCTGAGACGACCATAGGTCCGCGCCAGACGACAGGTGTGCCTTCGTCCACCAGAAACCCCATCGACATGACCTTCAAGCCCCAGCCTTCCAGCGGCTTGATGACCTTGCCATGCGCGACTTGCGGTTTGCCGGTAATACCGAGCAGGCGCGGTTGCGAGGGTCCGTAGATGTCGGCGTCGATAATGCCAACCTTGAGACCGATGGCCTGCAGCCCGAGCGCCAGATTGACGGCGACGGTCGATTTGCCGACGCCGCCCTTGCCGGACGCGACTGCGATGACGTGCTTGACGCCCGGAACACCTTGGGGCTGCTTCTGGCCCGTAGCCTCGGCTGCCGTTTGGCGCGCCGCCGCTCCATCACCAGCCGCCCCTTTGGCGCGGGCCTCAGCCACGCGGGGGTGATCGATTGCTTTGGCCGAAGTCTCCGGTGCCGCTGCCGCAGGCCGCAGTGGTAGTGGAGCTGGCGCGCGCTGCATGCCGCCGCTCGTTTCAGCCGTCAGAACAGCCGTGACGCCAGCAACGCCCTTGATATCGGAGACGACTTTTTCAGCAGCCTTGCGCAACTGCTCAAGTTCTTCGGCGCGGTTTGCCGGAATGGTGATCGAAAAATAGACGCGGTCATCTTTGATCAAAATTTCGGAGACCATGCCGAGATCAACAATGTTGCTCTTGAGATCAGGGCCTTTGACCCGGCGCAGCGCGTCCAGCACCTGGGTCTTTTCAACGGACATCGTCTTCTCCCAAAACATACTTTTTCTAAGTCTCTATTGAAGCTTACTAGGGCCCGGTGCAAGTCCCTGCGTGTCACAGCTCGAACAGCGTTCTTAGTGTTTTCGCAGAGCCGCGCTATAGTCGCTGGATTGAAGCTATTGAATAGCCATTTTCTTGACACTCGCGGTGGTGCAGGGAGTTTGTAACATGGGCCTCTTCAACGCATTTTTTGAGAATCCTGAGCAGTGGGTCACGGCATACAATGAACGGGCCAAGGCTTACGAAGACCTCGTCGATAAGCAGCGGAGCGAACGCAAGAAATTCGATACCGACCGCGAATCTGCACTCACACTCCTCATGGATTCGTTTTCCAAGGAAATCCAAACGTCACAAGAAGAGCTCACCAAGGTAGCACCGATTTTTGCAGCCGACGTTGAGGGTATTCCAGGCCGGCGCGCAGCTTACACGGATCGCATGTCTGCGCTGCTGTCGAAAATGTCTTTGCTTGCGTACGTCAATTTTGAAGATGAAGGCAAACGCCGGATTCTTGAAAACGCGCTCAAGCACGGCGGTATGACCCTCGTCAAAGCCATCGCCATAAACGATACTGAAGTCTACGTCGCTGAGGCGAAGGACTTTCTGGTTGTCGCCTTTCGCGGCACGACCAGTAAACTCGACCGGAAAACCGATATGAGCCTTTTCGTTGAGAAGGTCCAAGTCATCAACCACCCCAAAAAAGTTCGTGTCCACCGTGGTTTCTACAACGCCTATCTGAGTGTCGAAGAACCCCTGCACGAAGCCCTGAATGCGATCGAGAAAAAGCCGATCTATCTGACTGGTCATTCCCTCGGTGGCGCCGTTGCGTTGGTTG
>JAYUCQ010000243.1:0-11125 GCA_043740265.1 Hyphomicrobium sp. | reverse complement strand
GAGCGCCGTCGCCGCGCCGGAACCGAAAACCTCGCCGCCATCGCCGGATTTGGCGCCGCCGCCGAAACAGCGCTTCGTCAGCTTGCCAACGTGCCCCGCATAGCCGCCCTTCGCGACGGACTTGAAGCTGCGGTTTGCGGCGCCGCAGCGCAAACGGTCATCGTTGCTGGGCGCTCGCCCCGCCTTGCCAACACCACGGCATTGTCGCTGCCCGGCCGGCTGGCTGAAACCCTGGTCATCCGCCTCGACCTCGCTGGCGTAGCAGTGAGTGCCGGTTCGGCGTGCTCATCGGGCAAAGTTGGCACCAGTCACGTGCTCGAAGCGATGGGCCTGCCGCGCGACATCGCCAACAGCACCATCCGCGTCAGCATCGGCCCGCAGACAACGAAGGACGACATTTCTGCTTTCATCAAAGCTTGGAAAGAAATCGCCGCAAAGCCCGCTTTGGCAGCCTGAATAAGAAACAGAATAAAGCGCCCGGAGCGGCGCAATTGGAGTTGAGAAGATAATGGCCGCAGTCAAGGAGACGATCGATCGGGTTAAGACGATTGACGTCGACCAGTACAAATACGGATTTGAAACCAAGATCGAAAGCGTGAAAGCGCCGAAGGGCTTGGATGAATCAACCGTGCGCTATATTTCGGCGCAGAAGAACGAGCCGCAGTGGATGCTCGACTGGCGGCTTGACGCCTTCACGCGCTGGAAGGCCATGACGGAGCCCGCCTGGGCCAAGGTTCACTATCCGAAAATTGATTTCCAGGATCAGTATTATTACTCGGCGCCAAAATCGACCGTCGGCCCGTCGAGCCTTGCCGATGTCGATCCGCAGTTGCTGGAAACCTACAAGAAACTCGGTATTCCGCTCAAAGAGCAGGAGCTTCTTGCCGGCGTCAAGAATTCGCGCGTGGCAGTGGATGCCGTGTTCGATAGCGTGTCGGTTGTTACAACCTTCAAGGACGAACTAAAGAAGGCCGGCGTCATCTTCTGCTCGTTCTCGGAAGCCGTGCGTGAGCATCCGGAACTCATCAAGAAGTACCTCGGGTCCGTCGTACCGCAGTCCGACAACTATTACGCGGCTTTGAACTCTGCAGTGTTTTCGGATGGCTCATTTGTCTATATCCCGGAAGGCGTCCGCTGCCCGATGGAATTGTCGACCTACTTCCGCATCAACGAGAAGAATACCGGCCAGTTCGAGCGCACGCTCATCATTGCTGACCGCGGCGCGTTCGTATCTTACCTCGAAGGCTGCACCGCGCCGATGCGCGATGAAAATCAGCTCCACGCCGCCGTTGTCGAACTCGTCGCTCTGGATGACGCTGAGATCAAATACTCGACCGTGCAGAACTGGTATCCCGGCGACAAGAACGGCAAAGGCGGGATTTACAACTTTGTCACCAAGCGCGGCGATTGCCGTGGCCACAATGCCAAGATTTCCTGGACTCAAGTCGAAACCGGTTCGGCGATCACGTGGAAATATCCAAGCTGCATCTTGCGCGGCGACAACTCGCGCGGCGAGTTCTATTCGATTGCCGTGTCGAACGGCTATCAGCAGGTCGACAGCGGCACCAAGATGATCCACCTCGGCAAGAATTCATCGAGCCGGATTATTTCCAAGGGTATCGCCGCCGGGCATTCGCAGAACACTTACCGTGGTCTTGTTTCAGCCCACCGCAAAGCAACCGGCGTGCGCAATTTCACCAACTGCGATTCACTGCTGATCGGCGACAAGTGCGGCGCCCATACAGTGCCCTACATCGAAGCCAAGAACGCATCTGCGCACTTCGAGCATGAAGCCACGACGTCAAAAATTTCCGATGACATGCTGTTCTATTGCCAGCAGCGCGGCCTCTCAAAGGAAGAAGCCATCGCTCTTGTCGTAAACGGTTTTGTCCGCGACGTGCTGCAGCATCTGCCAATGGAATTCATGGCTGAAACGCAAAAGCTGATCGGGATCAGTTTGGAAGGAAGCGTGGGATAGCGCGATGAGCGAGTATTGGTTCAGGGCGAAAACACATGGCTATGGCGCAACACCGGCCAACTGGAAGGGATGGGCGGCCGTGCTCGTGACCGTTGCCGTAACGTCTGTCGCCACCGCTGTCTTAATCGTATCGCCGCAAATAAGCGGTACGCCGCCCGCGCCCGCCCAAGTCGCTGTGTGGGCTGCAATTGTCGCCGTCACCGTCGCAGGCTTGGTTGTCCTGAGCCGCGCCAAGACCGAGGGCGAATGGAAATGGCGTTGGGGTGACAAAGACTAGAAAAACGACGGTTGGGTGCGTTTGACCCGACCCCGAAGTGAAGACACCGGAGTTAAACTGAAATGCTCGAAATTAAAAACCTGCACGTGAAGCTCGCTGACGAGGATAAAGTCATCCTCAAGGGGCTGTCGCTCAAAGTACCGAAGGGCGAAGTCCACGCCATCATGGGCCCGAACGGCTCCGGCAAATCAACGCTCGCCTACGTGCTGGCTGGACGCGACGGCTACGAAGTGACGGACGGCGACATTCTGTGGAACGGCGAATCCCTCCTCGAGATGGCACCTGATGAGCGCGCCGCCAAGGGCGTGTTCCTCGCCTTTCAGTACCCGATGGAAATCCCCGGTGTTGCCGGCATCACGTTCCTGCGCACGGCAACCAACGCAGTGCGCAAAAAACGCGGGCAGAAGGAAATGACGACGCCCGAGTTCATGAAGTTCGTCAAAGCTCAGGCCGCCAAGCTCAACATCGATTTCGAAATGTTGAAGCGCCCGGTCAACGTCGGCTTTTCGGGCGGCGAAAAGAAGCGCTCGGAAATCCTGCAAATGGCCATGCTCGAACCTACACTGTGCGTGCTCGATGAAACCGATTCAGGCCTCGACATCGATGCGTTGAAGGTCGTGTCGGACGGCGTCAACGCGTTGCGCTCACCGGATCGGGCGACGCTTGTCATCACGCACTATCAGCGTTTGTTGGACTACATCGTGCCGGATCGCGTGCACGTGCTGGCTGATGGCCGCATCCAGAAGTCGGGCGGCAAGGAACTGGCTCTCGAACTCGAAAAATCAGGATATGTCAAATTCACTGGCAAGGCTGCATAAAAAATGAACGTCGCCGTCATGAAAACAAAAGCTGAGCAGGCGCTGTCGGAAGCCTTCGAGAAAGCCGCGTCGCAGCTTCCGGGTACGACGGCGGTTAAAGTGCTGCGCGCGGATGCAATTGGGCAATTCAGCGCCCTGGGTTTGCCGCACCGGCGCATCGAAGAATGGAAGTACACCGATCTGCGCGCGCTCATCAAAGATGTCGCCTCAAGCGCCGCGCCGCGCGATCCGGCAGCCGTTGCTGCAAGCTATAAGAGCGTTTTGAAATCCGTCGCCACTGATACCTATGTTTTCGTTGACGGCAAACTTGCGTCCGCGCCGAAAGACAAAACCGCGACGGGTGTCACGGTCGAGGCCTTGGCAGCGGCGCTGGCGTCCGGTCCGGCTGCCCTCATTTTTGACGCGCCGTTGACGCTCGACGCCGGCGCCAAGAGCGTCGTTGCGCTCAACGCAGCCTTCGTCAGCGACGGTGCCGTCATTCACATCGCAGATGGCGCCAAGCCCGAACGCCCCCTGCACCTCATCTTTATTGCGTCTGGCGCGGTTGCCGTCCGCAACACCATTGCCGTTGGTGCTGGCGCTCATGCGACGATCATAGAGACTCACGTTGCGGCTGGCAGAGAAGCCCGCAACGAAAATGCCATGACGATGATCACATTGGACGACGGCGCCACGCTGCACCATGCTGTCATCACCGAAGCGGCGCAGGGCACGGTCTTTCTCGGCAACACCATTGCTCACCTCGGCGCCAACGCGATCTACAAACCATTTCAGCTGACATCGGGGCAGGGCCTCGTGCGTCACCAAATGACGGTGACGTTCGCTGGCCAGCACGCTGATTTCGACCTTTCCGCCGCGGCACTCGCCAATGCGGGGGGGCATTTCGATACGACGCTCGTCGTCGATCATGCCGTACCCCACTGCACCAGCCGCGAACTCTTTAAATGCGTCCTCGACGGCCGTGCCCGTGGAATTTTTCAGGGCAAAGTCATCGTCCGCCCGGATGCGCAAAAGACCGACGGCAAGCAGATGGCGCAGGCCCTGATGCTGTCGCCGGACGCTGAATTCGATTCCAAGCCCGAACTTGAAATCTACGCCGACGACGTCGTCTGCGGCCACGGCACTACAACCATGGAACTGGACAAAGACTTGATGTTCTATTGCATGTCGCGCGGCATACCGGAAACTGAGGCCCGGGCGCTGCTGATCGAGTCGTTTGTTGGTGAAGTCATCGACAGGATTGAAAATGAGGACCTGCGCGCCGCAATGCTGATGTATGCCATGAGTTGGCTGAACACGGCGCGAGGCTGAAGGACAAATTATGGCCAGCGAAGCAAGACGAGTGGATGGACGCGGCGCGAGCGGGTCGGCGGCTTTGACAGCCGGCGGCTACGATGTTGATCGCATACGCGCCGATTTCCCGATCCTCTATCGTGAAGTCCACGGTAAGCCGCTGGTGTATCTCGACAGCGGCGCGTCGGCGCAAAAACCGCGTTCTGTTCTCGAAGCCATGGACCACGCCTACCGCTTCGAATACGCCAACGTCCATCGCGGCCTGCATCACCTCTCTAACATTGCGACCGATCACTTCGAGGCCGCGCGCGAAACCGTGCGCCGCTTCCTCAATGCCGGCTTGCCTGAAGAAATCATTTTCACCCGCAACGCCACCAGCGCCATAAATCTGGTGGCGCGCTGCGTTGGCGAGATCGAGATTAAAGAAGGCGATGAAATCCTCCTTTCGATCATGGAGCACCACGCCAACATCGTACCGTGGCACTTTTTGCGTGAGAAGAAGGGCGCGGTGCTCAAGTGGCTGCCGATCAACGACCGCGGCGAATTGCTGGTCGATCAACTCGATAAACTTCTGACCAAGAAAACCAAGATGGTCGCCATCACGCACATGTCGAACGTTCTCGGCACCGTCAATCCCGTCAAAGAAATCATCCGCAAGGCGCACGCCAAGGGTATCCCCGTACTGGTCGATGGCTGTCAGTCAGTCGTCCACATGCCCGTCGATGTTCGCGATCTCGACGCCGACTTTTACGTCTTCGGCGGCCACAAAACTTACGGGCCCACCGGCATTGGCGTGCTCTACGGCAAAAAGCATCATCTTGAAGCGCTGCCGCCGTACGAGGGTGGTGGTAACATGATTGAAACCGTCGCCGTCGATCGCATCACCTACAACACGCCGCCGCATAAATTCGAAGCCGGAACGCCCGCGATAGTCGAAGCCATCGGGCTCGGCGCGGCGCTGAATTACATGATGCAGGTTGGCCGCGAAAAAATTGCCCGCCATGAAGCCGAGATCGCGGCCTATGCCGGTGAACAGCTCGCCAGCTTGCCGTGGCTGAAGCTCTACGGCACAGCACCCGGCAAGGGTGCAATCTTCTCATTCACGATCGACGGCCTGCACCCGCACGACGTTTCAACGATCATTGACCGCTCCGGCATCGCCATGCGCGCCGGGCATCATTGCGCGCAGCCGTTGATGGAACGCCTTGGCGTCACCGCCACGTGCCGCGCCTCATTCGCCATGTATTCAACCAAGAGCGAGGTCGATGCTTTGATCACTGCTCTCACCAAAGCGCACGACCTGTTTGCGTAAGGACCAATTGCTATGGACGATATAAAACGCAATGATGAGGCCCCGGTGTTGAAGGAAGCGGTGGCTTCGCTTGATGCCCCAGCCGTGACACCGG
The DNA here is from genome assembly GCA_043740265.1 of Hyphomicrobium sp. Taxonomy (GTDB): domain Bacteria; phylum Pseudomonadota; class Alphaproteobacteria; order Rhizobiales; family Hyphomicrobiaceae; genus Hyphomicrobium_B. The sequence continues at coordinate 5,353 of JAYUCQ010000243.1, read as the reverse complement.
TTGATCCCGTTCCAGCGCCCGCCGAAGCCCAGACTTCGACGCCCCAGACTTCGACGCCCCAGACTTCGATGTCCCAGACTTCGACGCCCCTTCCGCCCGAAGAAATCGAGCGGCTGACCAATGATATTGTCGCCGCCTTGAAGACCGTCAACGATCCCGAGATCCCGGCCGACATCTACGAGCTTGGTCTCATCTACAAGGTTGAGATCGATGATGACCGCAACGTCGCCATCGACATGACCTTGACGGCGCCGGGCTGTCCGGTTGCCGGCGAAATGCCGATCTGGGTTGAAAACGCGGTCAACGCGGTGGCAGGCGTCGCGGGCACAAAAGTTAAAGTCGTGTTCGACCCGCCGTGGGATCAGAGCCGGATGTCGGATGAAGCCCGCCTCGCAACAGGGATGTTTTAAGGCGGCGCTCGCAATTCATGCGCGAATACCCATATACTCGGTCTTGAGATTGCCGAAGGAAGATACGAATGCCCTCTCTGCGTATGATGCCCAAAGTCATGACCCTGACGGACGCTGCGGTCGCGCGCGTCAGTGCTCTCATGGCCGCGAAGCCCGGCGTCAAGGGTTTGAAGATCGGCATTAAAAAGGGCGGTTGCGCCGGCATGGAATATACGATGTCGATGGCTGAAGACATCGGCAAGTTCGACGAAGTCATCGAGGATAAGGGCGCGGTCGTGCTCATTGAAGCCACCGCCGTTATGTATCTGATCGGCACCGAAATGGATTTCAAGACCGATAAGCTGGCATCGACGTTCGTGTTCAACAATCCGAACCAGAAGAGTTCGTGCGGTTGCGGCGAGAGCGTCAATTTAGAGCCGGCAATGCCCGCCGGTGGTCTCGCTCCGCTCGAAGCATAAGATCTCGAGACATTGCGACGCCCGGGCGAAGGGCTAGTGTCGGCCTCTCAGCCACGGGACGATCATGGGGACGCGGCGCCTGTAGTCACGATAGGCCTCACCAAATTGTGTCACCAGATCGCGCTCCTCGAACCAGATACCGATGAAAATGTAGGCGGTCGCCAGCCCGGCAAAGAGCATGTGCCCAACCGTCATGCGCGGTGTTGACCAGAATGCCAGCAGAAGGCCGGAATAAATCGGGTGGCGCACAAACCGATAGAAAAACGGCGTCGCAAACGCTGGATCTGCCGCTTGGCTGTTGCGCCAGTGATTGTAGACCTGTTTCAGGCCGAAGAGATCGAAGTGGTCGATCATCCACGTGCTGGCGAAGAGTATAATCCACCCGAGCCAGAACAACGCCATCAGCAATGAATAGACGGGTTCGCTTGAGACCGCCCAGACGACGGCGGGGATCGGCCGCCATTGCCAAATCAGCAGGAGCAGGAGCAACGCCGACGCCAGGACATAGGTGCTGCGCTCGGCGGCGGGCGGCAGAAACGCCGTCAGCCAGCGCTTGAAGGTTTTCCGCGCCATGCCGCTGTGCTGGACAGCAAACAAGCCGAGGAGCAATGAGTCGATCACAACCGCTTCGCCAATGGGCGCTTCACCGCCGCGATCAATCGTCTTGAGTATAAACATGTCGCCGACGAACGCGAGGCTCATGGCCAAAGCCACGACGGCCAGCGCGTAGGCGCTTATGCCATAGAGGACAACCAGGGATCTCTGCATGGATCATCTCCTGCCGTTACCTGTTACAAATGTCCGCATATTGTGCTGCAATTCAATTATGTCACCGGCGACGGCATTCGTCGATATGGAAATAGCCATGACGGTTAGCGGCAACTTCCTCGACCAGCTTCGTGACCTGTTCGCGCCGCTCGGCCATGTCGCCGTCAAGAAGATGTTCGGCGGTGCCAGTATCTACGCTGACGGCGTCCTGTTCGCGCTCGTCGATGATGATGTTTTGTACCTCAAGGCCGACAGCGCCACCAAAGCCCGCTACGAAGCTGAAGGTCTGAAGCCGTTTACTTACGAAGGCAAGACCGGCCCCGTCTCGATGTCCTACTGGCGCGCGCCCGAGCGTCTCTATGACGAACCCGACGACATGCTCGCATGGGCCCGCGAAGCTCTTCAAGCCGCGAACAAAGCCAAGATGTCGGCGCGCCCGAAAAAACGCGGCGCCAAAAGTTCGGCGCCGCGTGTTCGATCTAAAAAGCCATCACGGTCGCGGTAATCTGCATTGTTAAGGGCCAACCGTGAATCCCCCTCCCCCTCGCGGGGAGGGGTTAGGGGTGGGGGCTCTTCGAGCGAAAGGTCTTCGACCAGTTCTGCTCCCTCACCCCACCCGCGCTTCGCGCCGCCCTCCCCGTCGAGGGGAGCGCCGATCCGCGGCACCAGATTCCAATTCCAGAAGCACAACGTGTGTTGAAACGGATGCCGCGCGTGCTCCCCTCCCCAGCGGGGAGGGGTGGAGCCGCGTAGGTGACAAGGACCAGGCGGTGCGCAGACGTCGAGGGATGGGTGTCGGAGTTTGAGCCGTACCAGTTGTTAGCCAAAAACGCGAAGCGGGGCGATATCTCTAGCCATGCAAGCGCGTCCCATTCAGCCATCGCCTTTGAATCTCGCGCTTTTGGAGACCACGCTCGCTCACTTCTCGCGGTCCTGTCAGCACGCCGATATTGTGCGGCTCGTCTCCGCCATCGACCGTTCGCACGCCGCTATGAATGGAAAATTCCCACGCCGTGACTTTTGGATTATCCTCCGCTTGCACCCCCCAGTAGCCAAATGTGCCCTTACCAAGATCAGCCTCTACCCTACGCGCCGCCTTGCTGTTGCGGAACCGTCGCAACAATTCACCGTCTTGCTTGATGGCAGAGAACGCTCCCACTGAGCACTCGGCATCGAACACCAGATTGTCGAAATGGTGCCAAGCCAAGCCGCGCGCGATGAAGCAGCAGAGCAGTTGCACCCTGCTCCAGTCTACCGGCACCGTCGTCGCCTCGCGGATCACGCCATTTTCCGTCACCCAAGCGTGGCTCAGGCCCGCCTTTAGCTCTCGCGCAACGCGTGCATTGGCCTTGTTCTCCAGCCGATGGGCCACCTGAACAGATAAGTTATCGGCTGCATCATCATGGCGGCCACCGAACGCCATTACGTTCATCAGCTCGCTTTCGAGCGCACCCTTCTCACCGTTACACACGTGGCAAGCCGGGACCTGAGGAAGATTGCCGCGCTTGTCTTTGACGAAGAACTTGCGCGCAAACACATGGTCATCACTGGCTGATGGCCGCCCGCACCCATAGGCGCAGGTAAGGCCTGCGAACTTATTCCCGGTCATGATGCCTTCACCTCGCTCTTCCGCTCGACGCCCGATGACGATCATACCAATCCATCGGCTGGCCGTCAGTCACGAGGCTATGTCCGGAGCGGGAAAATACCGACGTTATTGGCAACACTTCAGATTTGGAGAGAAAATGGCCCATCCCCGATTTGACGCGAAGCTCTTCACTCTTCCCATGAAGGATATGGAAACGTGCCACGCAGTCCGGTCTCAGTGAATTGGGCAGCCTACCCCCGTCCCGGCTGCTTCAGCGGCCGTGGAGCTTTGCGCATGAAGGCCGGCATGCTGTCGGCGAAGCCAACACGGTCGCCGGCCTGATGTGGTGCCGGTTTCACCGGCTGCGGCTGACGCGGTTTGCCGTGAGCCGACGCCTGTGGCGCGGGCTTCTGCTGCGATCCGGTATCACGGCCGCCTTCACGTCCACCAGAACGTTCCGGCTTCGGCGTGTCGGTCCAGCTATCGGCGCGGCTTTCACGTGGCGGTCTTGCATTCTGTGGTGCTCGATCACGACTTTGCTCACGATTGGGCCCGCGACCCTGCTCGCGACCTTCCTCTGGCCGTGGCTGCCGTTCTGAGCGCTGGGCTTGCGCCGGACGTTCTGACTGCCCAGAACGCTCTGGCCTGTCACCACGTTCTGGCCTTGCACCAAGCTCTGGCCTTGGGCCACGTTCCGGCCTCTCGCCGCGCGGTTGGCGCGGCTGTTCCGCTGTTGCGCGCGACGGCGCTGGACGTGCCGGTTGTTCGGTCTGCGCTTGTGGCTCAGCACGCTCTTGTGGCCGCTCGTCCCAAACCCGCGGCTCGCGCGCTGGACGTTCAGCGGCAGCGGTACGTTCTGGCCGTTCTGGAGGTTCTGGCCGCTCTTGACGCTCAGTGTGTTCCGGGCGAGCGGGCCTTGCGGGCCTGGCCTCGCTGCCACCGCGCGCATCGCGTCCTCGTGCAGGCGGGGGAGCCGCGCGTCCACCCCGGCCCCGCTTGCGTTTGCCGCCGCTGGCGAAATCTTCATCCGTCGGGACATCGCCCAGCCAAACGGCGGCTTCACCTGTGATTTTCTCGATGTCCTTGACGAACTTCAAATCGTCGGGGCTGACGAGTGACGCCGCGTAGCCTTCCTTGCCAGCGCGGCCCGTGCGGCCGATGCGGTGGACGTAATCGTCGCCTGCCCAAGGCAAGTCGAAATTGAAAACGTGCGACACGTCGGGAATGTCGAGGCCGCGAGCCGCTACATCAGACGCTGCCAGCAGCATGATCTCGCCGTTGCGGAATTTATCCAGCGTCGCCGTCCGCGTACTCTGTTCCAAATCGCCGTGCAGCGCGCCGGCATTGAAGCCGTGCTTCAACAACGATTTATGCAGCACCGCGACGTCACGCTTGCGATTGCAGAAAATGATCGCGTTCTTGACGTTGCCGGTCTTGATGAGCTCGCGCAGCACCTCGCGCTTGGCGTAGTCTTCGCCATCAGGGCAGAACTTGAAGCGCTGGGTAATCGTCTTGGCGGCCGTTGCGGGCTTCGCGACTTCGATGCGCTCCGGATCTTTCAGGAACTGACTGACGAGGCGCGTAATCTCGGGCGGCATCGTTGCCGAGAAGAACAGCGTCTGGCGGCGCGGCGGCAGCAGCTTACAGATTTTCTCAATGTCGGGGATGAAGCCCATGTCGAGCATGCGATCGGCTTCGTCGATGACGAGAATTTCGACGCCCATCAGCATGATGCGGCCACGGCCGAAATGATCCAACAGCCGGCCTGGCGTTGCAATCAAAACATCGACGCCGCGGTCAAGCTTTTTGACCTGCTCGTCCATCGATACGCCGCCGATCAGCAGCGCCACCGTCAGCTTGTGATTTATGCCGTACTTGTCGAAGCTCTGTTCAACCTGTGCCGCCAGTTCGCGCGTCGGTGCCAGGATCAACGATCGAGGCATGCGGGCGCGGGCTCGTCCGGTTTCAAGCCGCGTGATCATCGGCATCACGAACGCGGCCGTCTTGCCGGTGCCGGTTTGGGCGATGCCGAGCACATCCCGGCCCGAAACGGCAACGGGAATAGCTGCGGATTGAATGGGCGTCGGAATGGTGTATCCGGCAGCCGTTATGGCCGCCTGTACCTTGGG
>JAYUCQ010000242.1:0-1853 GCA_043740265.1 Hyphomicrobium sp. | reverse complement strand
TTTGGCGCGATGCGGATTACCGGAAAAGGTATTTGGGGCGAGCCTGTAAACGCCGCCGAAGCCCGCAGCGTTCTGCGCCGTGTGCGCGATCTGGGCATCACCCTGATCGATACCGCTGATAGTTACGGTCCCGGCGTCAGCGAGCGGCTCATTCATGAAACGCTGCATCCCTATACAGGGCTTGTGATCGCCACCAAAGGCGGTCTCACGCGTCCTGGTCCGGATGTTTGGAACGTCGACTGCCGGCCGGAATACTTACGGTCAACGGTTCTCGGCAGCCTGAAGCGGCTTGGCCTCACCTCCATTCCACTCTGGCAGCTCCATCGCATAGATTCGAAGGTGCCCCGCGACGAGCAGTTTGGCGTCATCGCTGAAATGCGCGCCGAGGGCTTGATCCGCCACGTCGGTCTAAGCCAAGTTTCAGTCGAAGAGATCGAGGCGGCGCAGGCGTACTTTCCGGTCGCCACCGTGCAGAACTTGTACAATCTCGCCAATCGCGCCAGCGAAGATGTTGTCGCGTTTTGCGACACTCAAGGCATTGGTTTCATGCCGTGGTATCCACTGGCCAATGGCGCGCTCGCCAAACCTGGATCAAAACTCTCGAGCATCGCCGCCAAGTATCATGCAACGCCCGGACAAATTGCGTTGGCGTGGCTGCTGGCGCGCAGCCCGGTGATGCTGCCGATCCCGGGTACCGGCAGCGTGGCGCATCTTGAAGAAAACACCGCCGCCGCTGTGATCAAGCTTGCCAGCGAAGATATCGCGGCGCTGACCGAAATGCACGCTTGATCAGCTTCCGGAATAAATTCTGCGGCACGGCTTTTCGCTTTCCCCCCGCTGTGTTAGGCTCGCCGCCGTGCAAACGGCTGGGAGTTGCGCGCCGTGGTGTTGCGTCAGGTAGCGATTGCGTTTTTTTCCAGCCTCGCGCTGACCGCCTGCGCGTCGCAAGAGCAGCAGATCGCGGCTGCCAGTCAGATCAGCAAAACGGACGATCAGTTCCAGCCATTTCGCCGGTACACGACGGGTATCATCCGTAACCCTCCGTTAGACGCCGCCAGCAACGGCAATTACGAAATGGAATTGATTTCGCAAGTCGATCGCGCGTCGGGTGCACACGGCGTTGCTCTACAGTTTACGATTCACTATTTCGCTAGTTTGAAGCGCAATTATAATGAGGCGCGCAACGCCAAAGCTGAGCTTCTACCCGTCCGCGGAGTCTATCACAAAAAGTACGACTGCACCAAGTCAACGGGCATCTGCATCTTTCAAGAGGCGATGCTGATCGAACTCCACGAAAATGAATTGCGAGCGGCGGGCAACGGTGGTTACGCGCTGAAAATGTTTCCGGTGATCGGGCAGGGCATTCCTCTGACAATACCGAAGTCTCTCATCGCCTCGCTCTATTCAGCCGTTGACGCTGGCGAAAAGCAGGTTGCGTCTGTGCAACAAAAGCCTTGAAGGCTCAATCTTGAGTGTTCACGACGCTGGCTAAGGATAATCGCGAGCGGTTGGCGGCAACGTTGTATCGCGCTACAACGTCCGCATGCTGGTTGCTTGGCGGGTTGCTGGGATTTGCGTTGTGGCGGTATGAGTTTGCAGACGATGTTTGAACGACGGACAGCAATCTGGCCGCTGGCGGTGCTCGTCGCAGTGACGCTCGCTGCCGGCTCAGTGCGCGCGGAACCGGAGGCTGCGCCTGCAACGGCTGCTGCTGCGGCAACGGTTTCCGCCCAGCCCGAAATGACGCTCGACATCTTTTTGGATCGTTTGATGCAGTCGGAATCTGGTGGCCGCGTTACGGCACGCAATCCGCTCTCAACCGCCGTTGGACCCTATCAGTTCATTGCGTCCAC
>JAYUCQ010000241.1:0-4618 GCA_043740265.1 Hyphomicrobium sp. | reverse complement strand
CCTGGCTCTGCTCCAGCTCAAGCGGCCCCTTGGGCAGGCCAAGCTTATGGCGGCCAAGGGCGATAGACCCCGACGAGACGAGTACGATTTCCTTGCCGGATTTCGCCAGATCCGCCACGTCGTCCATCAGTGAATTCAGCCAGTCGGTCTTGAGTTTGCCGGTGGCGCGGTCGGCCAGCAGCGCGGAGCCGATCTTAACGACAATGCGACGCGCTTTGCCCCATTCGGGACGAACAGATAACCGGGTGTTGACAGCGAGGGTCATTCTTGTTTCGACAACTGTGGGGGTGCACATCAGTGCACGGTGAGGGAGTTTCAGCTTAACGAAAATCTAAGCTGGTTTGCGGCTTAGTCCAAGCACCAGCAGGTATCATACTGTTCGCCAAGTTACCAAAAGTCCGAAAAGGTTACCGCCTGAATGAATGTTACCGAGCCGGCCACGCTCTCCCGGGGCGACATTTATCGCAGTCTTGTAGCGGTAACGCTGTCGGCTTTTGGCGTCGGCATATCGTTCGGCATTGGCTATCCCCTCGTATCCATTGTGTTCGAGGCTTGGCAGCAGCCCCGCTGGGTCATTGGGCTTGCGGGCGCAGTACCATCCGTCGCCATTTTTCTGCTCATGCCGATTTTGCCGAAGCTTGTCGGCAAAATTGGCCCGGTCCCGGCCATGGTGCTGGGTTGCTTGGTTTCGGCCGCCGGGTTTGCCGGTCTCTATCTTTTCCAAAGTGTGCCGGCGTGGCTCTTTCTGCGCTTTCTCATGAGCGGCGGACTGACGCTACCTTGGTTGATCGGTGAGACATGGCTCAATACGGTGACGACCGATGATACGCGTGGCCGCATCGTGGCGCTCTATGCGACCGGATTTTTTGCGGGCTTTGCGATTGGGCCGCTGCTGCTGCAGTGGACCGGCACATCGGGGCCTTTGCCCTATGTGCTGGGCGCACTCTCGACCGCTGTTTCTGTAGTGCCCATCGTTCTGGCGAAACGCTTGGCGCCTGCCATGAATGACGAACGCAGCACCAGTGTTCTCAAGGCTTTTGGCTTGGCACCTCTTGGAATGGCTGCGGCGTTTATTGGCGGCGTTCTTGAAATGTCGCATTTCTCACTGTTGGCCAACGTTGCCATCTCCAGCGGCGTCACGACCGAACGCGCTCTCGAGTTTCTAACGATCCTGCTTATCGGCGGATTGACGCTGCAATTCTTGATCGGCTGGATGGCCGATAAAGCCTCGCGTACCAGCGTCACGCTGGGCCTTGCTGTTTGCTATATCGGATTGGCTCTCGCCCTGCCGTCACTGTTAACGGCCCCCGATTTCAGTGCAATTGGTGTATTTTTCCTCGGCGGTATTGTCATCGGCTTTTATACGCTTGGCCTCGTCATGGTCGGAGAACGAGTGAGCCCGCACGATCTCGCGGCTGCCAACGCAGCCTTCATTATGACCTATCAAGTCGGCGGCATTTTGGGTCCCGCCGTTGCAGGTTTCGCGATGACCTACGAGCCGGTATACGGGTTCATCGGCGTCATGATCGCATTTACGCTGGAGACGATTTTCTTCTGCGCGTTGATGCGCAGCAAGCGGCTGGCATAGACGCGGAAGATTATGGATGCCAAGTTTCATCGGTGCGGCTGGGATCGTCCGCTTCTTCTAATGCGTCTGCCCGGTTGATCTCACGCGCGATGGCAAAAAGCGCCTCCTTCATGCCCTGACCGGAGACGGCCGACAAAACCAGTGGCGTTTTGCGCGAAGCTTTTTTCAACGCGGCAAATTTTTCTTGCAGCGTCTCGGCATCGAAGGCGTCGGCCTTTGACAGCGCCACGATTTCTTTTTTCTTGTGCAACTCGTCGCTGTAGGCCTTCAATTCGTGGCGCACGGTCTTATACGCGGTGGCAACATCTTCTTCTGTGGCATCGACCAGATGCAAAAGCACGCGGCAACGCTCGACGTGACCCAGGAACTGATCGCCGAGGCCCGCGCCCTCATGCGCGCCCTCAATAAGTCCTGGGATATCGGCAAGCACAAAATCCGTGTCACCCGTCCGCACGACGCCCAAGTTGGGATGCAGCGTCGTAAACGGGTAATCGGCGATCTTTGGCTTGGCGGCTGAAACTGCTGCAAGAAATGTCGATTTGCCAGCGTTCGGAAGCCCGACGAGCCCGGCGTCTGCGATCAGCTTTAAGCGTAGCCAGATCGTCAGCTCTTCGCCGGGCAATCCAGGATTGGCGTGTGTCGGCGCTTGATTGGTCGCGCTTTTGAAATGTGCGTTGCCAAAGCCGCCATTGCCGCCCTTGGCAATCAACAGCCGCTGGCCTGGAACCGTCAAGTCGCCGAGCAGCGTTTCACCGTCTTCGGCAAAAACTTCCGTGCCGGGCGGCACTTTGATAGTGCAATCGTCGCCATTGGCGCCGGTGCGGTTCTGGCCCATGCCGCCTTGGCCGGTCTTGCCTTTGAAGTGCTGCTGATAGCGGTAGTCGATCAGCGTGTTGAGATTTTCGACGCACTCGATCAAGACGTCGCCGCCTCTGCCGCCGTCGCCGCCATTCGGGCCGCCGAATTCAATGAATTTCTCGCGCCTAAAGCCGATGCAGCCGTTGCCGCCCGCGCCGGACGCGATATAGATTTTGACTTGATCGAGAAACTTCATGATGCGAGCGCTTTCAAGGCTGTCGTCCACGGCCGCCGCCGCTCATAGGTCAGCGTCGGCTCGTTTTGCTGGCGGGCTTCGCTCCAACCGGTACACGTTCCTGTCGCACGAAAGCCAAGCTTAGCGGCAACGCGCGCTGATCCAGGGTTATCGGTAAAGTGGCAGCAGGTGAAGCGTTTGACACCACCCTTGGTGTAGCCATAGCCCATCAGCGCTTCGGCAGCTTCGGTCGCAAAGCCCTGGCCCCAATAGGCTTTGCCGACCCAGTAGCCAAGCTCCGCTGAGCCGTCGCCTTTCGGCGAAAAGCCGCATATGCCGATGAGTTCGGCGTCATGATCGATGCCGAAAACGACTTCTCCGTCGGCGAGACCCGAAACCCAATGCAAGGCTGCATCCTGCGTATAGGGATATGGAATCCGCCCGGTCATGCGCGCCACGTCCCAATCACCGCCCAAATCCGCAATGCGGCTGGCGTCGGTTGGGAGAAGTGGGCGAAGACTGAGACGCGCGGTTTTCATGACTCAAATTTTTACAAAGGAAAGTAGGCGTTAGAAAAGCGAAAAGGGGACGGCAACGCCATCCCCCAATCGATGATGCCCAAAGTTTAATTGCGTTTAGCGTTACTCAGCGGCCACGAGCTTCTCGGGACGCACCGAAATATAGATGCGGCCGTTGCGCTTGGAGTTGAACTCGACCTTGCCTTCTTCTACGGCGAAGATGGTGTGGTCGGTACCCATGCCGACGCCGGCCCCTGGGTGCCACTGCGTGCCACGCTGGCGGCACAGAATGTTGCCCGGAATAACGTGCTCGCCGCCGTAGCGCTTAATGCCGAGGCGTTTCGATTCTGAATCGCGGCCGTTCCTCGTGGAACCGCCAGCTTTCTTTTGTGCCATGGAAAAGATCCTTGCTGTCGGCTGCCCTAGGCGCCGGTGATTGTGGTGATGCGGACGGTCGAGAGGTCTTGACGGTGACCTTTCTTGCGCCGCGAATTTTTACGGCGGCGCTTTTTGAATGCGATCAGCTTTTCGCCGCGCGTCTGGCCGATGAGTTCGGCGGTGACCTTGGCGCCCGCGACCATCGGCGTACCGACCTTCACGCTTTCGCCCGACCCGACCATCAAAACTTCGTTGAATTCGACCTTGGCACCGTCTTCGCCAGCGATGCGTTCAATCGTAACGACGTCGTCTTTGGCGACGCGGTACTGCTTGCCGCCTGTCTTGATGACAGCGTACATGACATGTTCCTTCCGGCCTTTATGGCCTGTTACCGCGCCCTGTGGCGTCACCATTTAAGGTGAACTTTCAAGGGGTTGCGAAATTCTGCAACCAAAGCCTCGGGCAGCGCATGGTTCACATGTGCTCTCGCACCTGCGAATTGCAGGCTTTATTGTCGAGTTGGGGGGCATTGTCAATTGTTCGCAGTGATGGTGTTTGGGCCCGCAGGTGCGGTCAAAACGCCTGCCGCCAGGGGCGTTTGCCCCACCAAGTCCGCGCCACCGCCTTGGTTTCGACGGCGTTGCCGGTCATAGTAAACCTGCCAGTTTGGGGGGATTTAATGCCGGCGCGGTCGCAGCTCACGCACTCAGCGCGTTCACGCGTTCACGGCTTGCTATCGGGCGACATTCTGCCTGCCATCCCTGTCATGGAAACCGGCCGGGATTTTCCGCTGCAGACGCTGATGCAACACAGGGCCCGGGCGCATACGCTGCTCGACATTGCTTCGGGCCGCTACCCTGTGCGGCTTTTGAAATCTCTCGATCAGGTATCGCGCTCGTGGCTGGTACGCTGGGACAACGCCCACCTCGGCGAAATCGATACGATTGCCAGGATCCTGGACCGCCCTGGCGCTTACTTTTTCGCCGTCAACTACGAGTGGGGCTGCACCTGCCGCGTCTCACCTTCACCGGATGGCACGTCGGCCCGGTTGATCCGCGTGCTGGATTGGATGGCACCGGGGCTCGGCCAAAACCTGGTCGC
>JAYUCQ010000240.1:0-4621 GCA_043740265.1 Hyphomicrobium sp. | reverse complement strand
CGCCGATGCCCTTCCCATGGCCAGAATAAAATCCAAGGTGCTCAGACCCTTTGAAGGCCTCCGTCAGTGGTTGACGTTTTTGAGAGAGGCTCACACGCCCGTAGCTTTTTTGGTGCAGCGTCCCGCTGCGGTGATAACTCGCGTGGGGGTTCCATTTGCGAACGGTGCGTGGGTGATCGCTGCGTGGGTAAAAGATATATACGTCGCCATCGAGCGAGCATTTGACCCACATCGTCAACCAAAGATCTGATCCGTCTTTAATCGCCACGGCGTACTTTTGTTCACTAGGGTTCCGCGGCAGCTTCATCAGGCCAACTTTTGGACTATTCTCGCGACGCCTAACATTCTCATCAAAGAGTGCCCGCCACTTCACTAGCTCTTCCGTTGGCGTCGTTGTAGGAATAGCCTGATAATTCAGCCATCCTTCAAACGTCTCCAAATCTTCCTCGCTAATAAACTCGTCCATCTGTCTCAGCCCCATCAATTCAATAGATTCCCGATGTGAGAGCCCTTCACAGGCCTGCACTATGAACCATCGTCCGAATCCGTCGTCAGAAGCCCGGTATCCCCGCGATAAGGCTGAATTTTGCCCGCCAATTGCCGCGCACCGTTCAAGCTTGTACGGTCCCAACGTCCACTGGCAAATTCTTGACCCGGAACGCATGCGGCAGACCCTCAAATTTTTCCACACTCTGGCATCGTGCGGACTGATCGGTGCGCTGCTCGGCTACATGATCGTGCTGATCAAAGCGCCGCACGATACCGCCAGCACGTACGCCGACATGCGGCAAACCATTAGCGCGCTGTGCAATTATATATTGCTGCCGTCGCTGGCGATTGCGCTGGTCACGGGGCTGCTGTCGATGGCGGTGCACCGGCCGTTTCAGGAAAAGCGCTGGGCCTGGGTCAAGGCCTTGCTGGGTCTCAGCATGTTTGAATCGACGCTGGCCATCATTCAGGCCAAGGCCAATTCCGCCGCCGAACTTTCTGCCAAGATCGCCCACGGCGAGGCCGATACCGGCGCACTGGCAACGTCACTATCCAGCGAGTGGTCTTCGCTCGGCGCTATCTTGGCGCTCTCAATTGCCAATATCGTGCTCGGCGTCTGGCGGCCATCGCTGGCGAAGCGCAAAACGTGACGCAAAAATTTTTCGCCAAGTGACATGCTTCGCCGGGGGCTAGTTCCCCCGGCGACGCTAACGATACAGTCTCAACCGGCTACTGAGATTGAGGCGCGGCTTCTTTGGCCGGCTCGATCAACTTCAATGGCTCGGCCGGCGTTGCAGCCTCGGTTGCCTTTGCCGAAGATTCGATCGCTGGTGCAGATTCCGATGCCTTAGCTGACGACTCTGATGCTGGCGCCGCCGCTGGCTCCGCCGCTTTTGCGGCTTCTGCTGGCTTGGCTGCGTCATTTGCCTTGGCTGGCTCGGCCACTTTTGCGGCGTCTGCCGGCTTAGCCGCTTCTGTTGCCTTCGCTGGCTCCGCCGCTATTGCAGCTTCTGCTGGCTTGGCTGCGTCCGTTGCCTTCGCTGGCTCCGCCGCTTTTGCGGCTTCTGCCGGCTTAGCCGCTTCTGTTGCCTTCGCTTGCTCGGCCGTCGCCAGCACGGCTTGGATGTCGGCCAGAGCCTTCTCGGCGATCGACCGCGCTGTTTGTTCTGCCGTAAGCCTCGCCTGCGCTGTTGCCTTCACCTCGCTCGCAGCCTTGACCACGTCGGAATCAGCAACCAGTTTGGCGCGGGCCTCATCGAGCGCCGCGAGCGTGCTCTTGTGCTCGGAGTAAAACCAGCCCGCCGCCAGCGTAGATACTGCGGTCGCGATGATCAGCAATGGCATCTTCAAGGAATGCAGCACAGACGGCGGGTCTTCATTCCTCACGGCTTCACTAGCCCCCTGTGCTTCAGCTTTTTTCAATGTGTCTGCCGCTTTTGAACCGTCATGAACCTTCGAAATTTCTGGCAGCTTCGAAATCTCCGGCAGCCTCGGAGTATCGATATTCTTCGATGCTTCGGTGGTCTTCTTTGGGTCCAGAAGCCTGAGTGAGTCTTGCAGCTTCGACGAGTCTGTGGATTTCGGATTATCGACGATCTTCGGCATGTCGCCGATCTTCAGCGCGTCGTGCGTCTTCTCAGGCGTCTTCTGTGGTTCCTGCATGTCGTTTGCTCCCTTTGGTCGCGTTGCCTCTTAATGCGTTCAGCAGCGGGGGCCGCTGAAGAGGGTGTTTGAATTCGACGATTGCTCAATTGACCCAATAAAACAAACTGGGCCGGCCTACGTCCGCCGGGATGTTACCCCCGAACGGCGTGGCATCGGTTGCAGCTTGCGCTGACAATTATATGCAACGCTGAGCTTATGTATAGAACGATGCTTGCAATCAAAGTCACATCTGCGCATCGAACCAGCCTTTGAATGGTTCTGAAGATAATCTCGAAAGCCATTGATATTTTTCACGTATTCTCTCGCGATGTTTCATCGAACGGGGCACCGCATTGCAAATTCACGTTTTAATTCGGCATCGCAACTCATTCGGGCAGCTTCTAATTTGGATTAAGCGCCCGCAGGTAATGTTCGCCGGCGCTCTCGGTATTTGGCACCTGAGCCGGCCTCGCGGCAGGCCGCGGCGGAACATAGGCATCCGCCACCGGCACGGCGCGCGCCCTCGGCACCATCGGTTTTGGGGGCGGCAAGAGATCGCGCCGCGGATTGGCTTTTGCGTGCACAGCGAGATCTTGCAGCAAGTCTTCCACCAGCGGTGCCGCAACTTGCGCCGCGTGCAAGCTCGTCGCCCACGGTTGGCTGGCTGACCCCGTGCCAACAACAACGACATAGGAATACGCCGCCCCATTGTTGAACTGCAATCCGCCGCTGACCCAGGCGTCGACCGTGGCATTGGGATCGCTCGCGACTTGCGTTCCAGTCTTGGCGAAATGCAAGCGTAAGTCCGTGCGCTTAGCCGCGCACCAATGGCTCAAAGATTTGAGCGTGCCGTAAGAGGCGCCGCCGGACTGATAACAGAGCGGACCTTCGAGTAAGGTTTTCAAAAGCGGCATCGCGCCGCGCCGGATCAGCAAACTCGGCAGCAGCGGCGGTTCGGCATGACGGGCAACACCCGCTTCAGCGTCGCCTTTGAAGGTGTAGTCATAAGCGCGGATCAGGCTCGGCATTTTGACCGGCTTGGCGCCGCGCCCGATCATCGCCGCCAGGATCGTCGCCGACATATGATGCACGCGGCGTGGTGCGCCCGAGATTTGCCCCAGCACAACAGCGGTCGACGGCGGCGTACCGCCACCAGCTGCAGCAGGCGGCATTGTGAACCCGAAGCCGTCGATGATTTTCTTGATGCGCTCCTGGCCGATCAGCGCCGTGCGGGCAACCAGCGGGCCGTTCAACGAACAGGCAAATGCCACGATAGCCCTGCGGCCGTGATGCTCGGTTCCGCCTTTGTCACAGGTATCCAATCCGCGTGCTGGCGCTTCCGTATCCATATAAAGACTGTCGGCTGAATCTTTGCCTTCATTGGCAATCGCAATCGCCGCGATCATTTTTCCCGTCGAAGCGATCATGCGGCTTTCAGCGTCTGCATTATATAATCCGTCTGTGGCGCTGCGGGCTGTGATCGAGCCGAAGTAGGGCGCCGTCTCGCCGGTTTCATAGTAGCGCACGATATCGCCGTTGCTGTCGGCGGCAACGACGATGACATTGGGCAGGGCCTTGTCCAGCGCAGCTTTCTTAGGATCAAGCGTGTATGCGGGATTGATCTTCGACGCCCACTTGATGTCGAGCGCCGCCAGTTCGCCCTGGATCTTGTCGCGGAACGCTAGGTTCTCACCAATGTCGAACGTCGTCGTGACGCCGCGCACGTAGTCGCGCCAGCCGAAGCCGTAGCTTTGTTTCATTTCCTCGCGAATGCCAAAGCGCGCTGACGGCAGCAAAACATTGGCGCGGATGACAGGGTTGGCCTGCGCTCGCTTGGCGCTTTCCGGTGCGTATTTCTCAAGTGCCTGTTGCAACAGCGGCCGCACTTTCGGGTCCGGCGGTCCACCCGCCAAGGCCATCAGTTCAAACACCACTTTTTTCTGTTCGGCTTCGTCCTGAATAAGCTTTTCAGCGCACGTGCGGGCGCGGACCTCGGTGATGTAGCGCCAGCGATCGAGACGCACTTCATTGAGTTTGTCGCTGCCTTCGAGCAGGATGATCGGCTTGTTGACGGCGGATGCGAGTACGAACTGTTCCGCCGTCGAGAGGTCCTTGGCGTCCTTGCCGAAAACGACGCGGCTCGTCATCTCGACGCCGTGCAGCGGTTGTCCGGCGGTGCGCTGTGCCAGCCAGATGTGGTTGGCGGCCCACTGTTTCAGCTTGGTGTCATCGCCGCCGCGCGTCAGTTCGCGATAAATGACGGGTGCCAGCCACCATTCGCGGAGCTTACGTTTCAGCTTGGTGATGCCGCCTTCGCTGGCGCTGGGCGGTGTTTGATAGATCACGCGCGCGAACTGCATCGGCAGTGTCGAACCGCCAACGCCAAGGCTCGGACGGCGCAGCGCAATCGATCGCGTGATGGTCGAATACGGAATTTTCAAAACGCCGGTGAGGTCAATGCCGAATGGATTGAGGAGGCCGCCGAGAT
>JAYUCQ010000239.1:0-11180 GCA_043740265.1 Hyphomicrobium sp. | reverse complement strand
AGTCGTGCATGACGAAAATCAGCTCACTCGCTGTCAGCGTCTGCAGATCCCGCATCAGGTGTCCGCTTGCGCTGGAGGCGTTCAATGCGTTCCGCAATTGCGCGGCGTAAATCTTCCGCATGAGCCAGCTCTTCCTTATGTTTTTTGCCGCTCCCCTTGGTCGTGTCCTTGGTAATCTCGCGTTGCATGTCGATGGCTTTCTCCAAACTGTTGACCATTTGCGATAAGGCGCGCGAGGCCCGCTCGCGATCTTGCGACGACGCGCCGGTTTGCTCTTCAAGTTTCGTCAGCTCGCCATCAATCGTGTTGTAGACGCGGCGCACCAGTTCATTCGGCGTTCGCGTTTTTGTTACTGCGCTGTTGTGTGGCCCATCGCTAGGTCGCGGCGGCCAGCCGAGACTTTTGACTTTTTTGTTGAATTGAACTGTCGCAAGCCCAACGCGCTTGGCGATCTCCGAAACTTTGATTCCGAGATCGGCATAGTTGCGCTCTGCCTGCTCCCAGATTTCCTCGCGTCCTGCAGGATCGATGGCAGCAATCTTGGCCGCAGATTTTTCTGCACCGGACTTTTTCGTAGCGGCTTTCTTCGCAACTGTCGTCTTCCCTGCCGTCCGTTTCACGACAGCCGTCTTCGCCACCGGCATTTTCGCCATGTGTTTTACCTCTAACGCTTGTTTTAATTTCAGGCTCTGTCTGCGGCGCGCGCCGTCAGCTTAAAAATACTTCGCCACATCCACCGCTGCCGGTATCGGCTCGCCGCGCACGAGATGAAGCGTAAAACACTTGGCAAACCACGGCGCATACAGCGCGCCTTTCGAGCCGAGCCCGTTGAAGAACCCCAGCTGCGCGTACTTTGGGTGCATGCCAATCACCGCCTTGCTGTCGCGAATGATCGGCCGCACCGCCGCTTCATGACCGATCACAGTATACGGCACACGAAAAAACGCCTGCAGCTTACTTTCAATCGCGGCCCGCGCGTCAGCACACGGCACGCAATCCAGCGTCTGCCAGTTGTACGTCGATCCAACACGAAACACGTCAGCGTCCGCCGTCGGCGCGATCCAGATGCCGCGATGCCAGCTCGTTGGCGGCAATGCCTTGTGAAACCGCACCGTCAGAATATCGCCCTTCGCACCCTTGAACGGTACGCAGGAAAAATACGGATTGCGCACCGCCGCATGGCCCTCGCACGAAAGCAAACGCCGCGTCTTGTGCGCTCCAACTGAAATAACATCATCACCAAACTGAACGTCGCGCGCCCAATCCATCCGCATCGGCTGATACGCCAGCAGCCCGCGCGCCGCCTTAAGATACGCCGCGACATTGAGTTGCGCCGACCGCATCTCGAACCCGCCGCCGGCCGCATCACCCAATTGGGGATCGCACAACGGTTGAGGCTGCGGCATCGTCATATATGTCTGGAACGCCGGTTGCAGGCTGCGTTTCGACCACAGCTCGCGTTCGGCGTCTGAACTGAACAGCCTTAGCGCCGTCCGCGCGTGGTAAAATTTTTGTCCCGTGGCCTTTTCGATCGACGCATAAAACGTTTGTGCCTCAGCGAGCATCTCATCGGCGCGCCAACTGAGCGCCAGGCGCTGCCCGGTGATCGGCGTAGTGAGCCCGGCGGCAATCTTCGACGATGTCACCGGCTCTTCGGCATCGACGACTAAGACGCGCTGACCCGCTGCCTGCAACGCCAAAGCCAGCGTTGTGCCAGCCAGCCCCTGACCAACCACGATTATATCAAAGGCCGCTGTCACCGCGACGTCATCCTCCATGCCGTCGCGACCCGCTTACATTTGTCATCCCGGCATTTATTGCCGGGACCCATCAGGCAGCAAGTTTGAAGCATGGGGTGCTGACAGACGGCGGCTATAGCTCGCCTTTGTAGAATTGGGTCTCGGACACACCACTTTGGACGATACCATCTCCCGCCCAGCCACATTCCCAATAAAAAAGGTGACTGAGGATATACTTCCCTCAACCACCCATACTTCCGACCATACGAATAAAGTACACGAGGAGCGTCACGCTGTCAACAGTAATTCTATAGTAAACAGAAAAATAGTCCTAAACGATACTTGCGAATACTTGAAACGCAGCCCAATCCACCAGGATACGCCCGCGTCGAGGGGCGGGGATAACTTATTTGGCGCGGGCGGCCGGCTCGACGAAGGAGAGTCGCCCGCGCCCCGCAAAAGCGCGCGCCGACCGCCCGAGCCGAAGTTTTCCCTACCCCATCCCCTATTCGCTATTCGCTATTCGCTATTCGCTATTCGCTATTCGCTATTCACCACTTGCTACGCCCTCCCCGTTCACTCGCCCTCGAAATCCGCGATAATATACCGGCTGTAGTTTTCTTCCTTCACCCGCTTTTCGCTGAGCGCAAAGCTTTTCACTGAAATCCCGGCCTGATGCACCGTGTTGGGATCGCCCGAGACAAGTGGATGCCACCACGCCAATTCGCGGCCCTCATTGACAACGCGATAACCGCACGTCGCCGGCAGCCAGCTTAATTCCCGCACTTTTTCCACCGTCACATCAATGCAATCGGGCATCAGGCTAAAGCGCTCTGGGTAATTCGAGCAGCGGCAGGTCTTGACCGTCAGCATCGAACACGCCAGCCGCGTCAGATGGATCTCGCCGCTGTCCTCATCTTCAAGCTTGACCATGCAACAGCGGGCGCAGCCGTCGCAGAGTTGCTCCCACTCCTCCCGGGTCATCTGCTCTAGCGTCTTGGCCTTCCAAAAAGGCACCTTGTCCGTCACCGCCGCAACCTCGTCGTTGTTGTTGTGCTTGTCTTCGTACCGGGACTTGCCTTAGCCGCCCAAATAACCACAATTTAGTCTCTATAGGATTCGTATCGTCGCCGCCCGTAGACAGCCCTGGGACATTCCTGGGGACGGCTTTAATTATCAACGGCCGCTGGCTATTAGCCAGAGACTTTTAGCCCAAGACTGCGGCGCGGGCTGCTGCTAAGTCAGCGCAGGCGCGAGGTCAAATCGTCAGCGTGCCGGCTGATCGCGACGAAAAAAGGAACGACGGGCCTTTGAACGACTGGTTTCACAGACAAGGCGGCCGCGACCGCATCATGCCCAAGCTGCTCGGGATCGATTCCGCGATCGGTTCGGCGCTGACAAACGCGTGGTCGCGCTGCAAGGATCTGTGGAACGCCGGCTCAAGCTATTTTGCCCGCTTCCAGCTGCTGGGCTGGCGCCGCCTTTTGAACGAAGGCTTGTCGGAAGCCTTCTCTCTGGCAACCGGCGCCTTCATTGTGCTCTACGCTGCAGCGCTGCCCGCCCTTCTCGAATTCGACGAAAGCAAATTCTCGACCGGCAAGTACGCCGTCAAATTCCTTGACGCCAACGGCAACGAACTCGGTAAGCGCGGCATCCTGCACAACGACAGTGTGCCGCTCGAAGAAATTCCAGACGTTCTCATCAAAGCCACCCTCGCCACCGAAGACCGCCGCTTCTTCGACCACTACGGTGTCGACGTCTGGGGCACGATGCGCGCCATCGCCACCAACGCCCAAGCTAACGAAGTCGTGCAAGGCGGCTCGACGCTAACCCAGCAGCTCGCTAAAAATCTGTTTCTGTCGTCGGAACGCTCGCTGCAGCGCAAGGTCAAGGAACTGTTCCTGTCGTTCCTGCTCGAATCCCGCTTGTCGAAACGCGAAATTCTCAAACTCTATTTCGATCGCGCCTACATGGGCGGCGGCGCGGTTGGCGTTGAAGCCGCAGCGCAATACTATTTCGGCAAAACGGTGCGCGAAGTGAATATGTCCGAAGCCGCCTTGATGGCCGGCCTCTACAAAGCGCCGACCAAATACGCGCCGCACGTCAATCTCGCTGCCTCCCGCGCCCGCACCAACATCGTGCTCGACAATCTTGTCGAAGCCGGATTTTACACTGCCGGTCAGGTGCAGGCGGCACGCCTCAATCCGGCGAAGACAATCGACAACCGTTCAACCTCAAGCCCCGATTGGTTTCTCGATTGGGCCTACGAAGAAGTCCAGCGCCTGATGGAAGGCAAAGGCCAGTACGTCCTCACAGCCCGTACCACTGTCGACATGACGTTGCAGCGCCTTTCCGATGAAACCATCAACTCGGCTGTTTCCAAGGAAGGCAAAGCCAGCCACTTCAACGCCGCCGCCATGGTGGTTTTGGAAACCGACGGGGCTGTCAAAGCCATCACCGGCGGCCTCGACTACGGCGAAAGCCAGTTCAATCGCGCCACCAAGGCCAAGCGCCAGCCGGGCTCGTCGTTCAAGGTCTACGTTTACGCAACCGCGCTCGAAAATGGCTTCACTCCGGAAAGCACAGTTCGCGATGCATCGCGATCATGCGGGCCGAAGGGCTGGTCACCGCAGAACTTCGGCGGTGGCGGCGGCTCGGGCGC
Organism: Hyphomicrobium sp.; assembly: GCA_043740265.1. Taxonomy (GTDB): domain Bacteria; phylum Pseudomonadota; class Alphaproteobacteria; order Rhizobiales; family Hyphomicrobiaceae; genus Hyphomicrobium_B. Next base: position 6,779 of record JAYUCQ010000239.1, on the reverse strand, counting down.
AAGCATGCCGCTGTGGCTAGCGCTTGCCAAATCTTACAACACCGTTGCGGCTGAGTTGTCGTTTGTCGTCGGCCGCGAAAAGGTCATCGACTTGACCAAACGGCTCGGCATCACGGGCGTAAAAAAATCCTGTTCGATGGCGCTTGGAGACGGCGGCATTACAGTTCTTGAGCACACGGGCGGCGTCGCAACGTTCGCCAACAACGGCAAACTTTCCAAACCCTACGGCATTCTCGACATCACCACCTCGAAGGGCGAGTTGCTCTATTCGCGTGAGCGCGACGAGCCGCCCGCCCCGCAAGTGATGAAACCAAAAGTCGCGCAGCAGATGAACTTCATGCTGCAAAAGGTCGTCACCGAAGGTACCGGCACCCGCGCGGCCCTCGACTTCACCAACGTCGCTGGCAAAACCGGCACATCGTCGGGACCCAAGGATGTCTGGTTCGTCGGCTTCACCGGCAAATATGTTGCTGGCGTCTGGGCGGGCAACGACGATAATCATCCGTTGCTCAGCGGCTCGGAGCATACTGGCGGCCACATCTCAGCGCCGATCTGGCATAACTTCATGACCGTCGCCCACAGCGACATGAACATCGCGCAAATTCCCGGCCTCGACGTTCACCCAACCCAAATCGCCGAGCAGGCACGCCTTGCAGACGTGAAAAAAGCTGAAGCCGCCGCTGGCATTACCTCGGCGCAGCCGGTGACTAATGCTGACGGAACCGTGCGGCCGGCCAACGCCATGCCCGATCAAACGCGTGACGCATTGAAGAAAATGGCCGTGGCCTTCCGCAAAGCCGGCAACCTTGGCGATGCGCCACCACCACCCGCCGCGCCGGCAACTCCGTTAAGTCCAGGAACTGCCCCTGGAGGATCTCCAGGTGCACCGCCAGCATCGCCATCGGCACCATCAACCCATGGTGCGCTCGATCCAAAATCAGAGAAGCGCAACAGCTTCCTGCCAACAGCCGCAACCGCTGCCAACAAACCAGGGGAGGCCCAAAAACGTGGCGTCCCTTGAAGCTGACATTCTTGAAGCCAATGGGCTTGAACCAAGCCGCCGTGACGGCAATGGTGGCAATCACGAACCTGGCGATCTTAGACCCTCGCGCACGCCCGCGCTGAAACGCGCTGTCCGCGATGTTGCAGCCCTGTTGACGCGCATGATCGGCACGGCGCTGGCCGTCGCCCTCGTCATCACCACCGGTTTGTGGTCCAGCCGCACGATGATCAATCGCGGTTACGCCATTTCAACGGACACCTACGGCTCATGGCGTCAGTGGCGCGTTGAAGGCCGCCGCGACGCCGACCCCTATTCCCGGGCTCACCTCTCGGGCAGCGGCATGCTGCGCATTTCATCAGACAGCGCCGGCGTCTTTGATGCGACCATCGATAGTCAAGGCGCGAGCCTGCACTCCTCCTGCGACTACGTCATCGAAGGCGCCAATATGGGCGGCCTGTGGTGGAGCCTGACGGTCTTCGATAGCCGCGGCGATCTGATCGCCAATGACGCCAGCCGCTTCACCTTCACCAGCGACACCGCCGCGCTCAACCCGGACGGCTCTTTCATCATTACGCTTGGCCGCGATGCGCGTCCGGGCAACTGGCTGCCAACGGGCGGCGCCGGCCGGCTGGTCTTGAATTTTACAATTCTCGATCCGGCGACGGGGCTTTCCAACGACGCCCGCGTTGAGCGCAATAAATTGCTGCCTGCCATCCGCCGCGAAGGATGCTCGTGATGAACCTCGCGGAAGACGCTGCGAAATTCTGGCCGTCGTTCCAGTGGCGCTATTTACTGCTGCTGCCGGTCGCGGCCGGTATCGTGCATTTGATTGCGACGTTCATGGCCATGTCGGATACGCGCGGCTCGGCCTATAGCCATCTCGCGTCTTTGCCGCTCAATATTATGAAGCTGCAGCCACCCATCGCGCCTGGCCAGCAGTCGTTGCCGTTCTTGAGCCCGGATGCGCGTTACGCCATCTGCCGTTTTTCAGCGCGCCAGGGCCCCGTTGACGTCAAAGCAATGTTGCCGGGTCTCGGCTGGACACTTGGCGTCTACTATCCTGACGGATCGACGGGCTATTTCGCAGCCGGTGCCGCAGGTCGGACCACCACGGTCGCGATCACGCTGTTGCCCGGCGATGACCGTTTCCTCGGGCTATCACCGCAGGCACTCGGCAAACCGGCAGCGTCAGTGTCTCAGCTGACGGTCATAGCAAAAGAGGGATTGGTTGTCGTCCGCGCTCCCGACACTGGCGCATCCAACAGACAGGGCGAAGAAGTCGTTCTCGCCAAAGCGCAATGCTCGGCGCAGGCTTTCTAGCCGGCCATTCGAACTGGCAAGGCGATCAGTCGTTGAGTTCAAGTTTATCGCGGCGGCGGGCCCGCTTTTTTTGTATCGGTTCCGTTTGCTCGGCCCAGCGCTCGTATCTGACGCCCGGAAAGAAAACGATTTCGGCGGGCGTATCTGATCCGCTGCGAATGGAACTGCTGCCACGTGGTCCCTGAGGGAATGCTAGTATCGTCGCCATATCCGGCCCCTGCTCCACGCCGCTGACAAGCGAACGTGTCTGGCATCCGAGCCTATTGTCCGTCCTTACCCCACGTGACCGCAGACGCCGTGGTTCGGGAAAGATGCGCGCTGCGGACACCTGAATCAGCGCAAGGACGATTGAACCCATTAGATGTTAACGGCGCGTTAAATGCTGCGTCCAAACGGAGGCAGGGGCCAAGAAAACAGTTTCTATGCGGTGTTCCCGTCACACACTTAAATCATCACCGAGAAAATGGCGGCCGTCGCGATCCTCGACTTCGACGATCCACAGATCGCTATCGAAACCAGCTTCGCGATTGAGAAAAGCATCGGCGTCCGTCTCGCTGACGATCCTGCCGCCGAGCCCCGCAACCCAGCGCCGGTCGAAATCCGCGCCGTCTAAACCCGCAGGCGCTGGCACAAAGACCGTTGCCGCCCGGGAGCCGCCGACGACCTTGATGAAGATCGCGCCTGCATCATCATCGCCATGGCGCAAGACGACGCCCATCGCCCCATTGACGGCGCAGCGGCGCAAATATGCTTTGACCCAGATTTCCGATTTAAGGCGCATGACGCTGCTTATCCGGCCATCGCGGGCTTGTCATCCAGAGACAACCGCGCGCGCCTTGCCCCCAACATCGCGAAGCGTTGCTACGCACCGGCCGGCGGCGCACATGCACGTCCGGTTTCAGGCTGCGGCTAGTCTGTTTTTTATGCCCCGTTCAAAAAAGCGGCCCAAGAACTCTTTTTTTACTGGCGGGCTAAACAGGTACCCTTGCATTTCTGTGCAGCCTTCGCCACGCACGATATCCAGCTGGGCCTCGGTCTCCACGCCTTCAGCTGTTGTCGTCATATTCAGCGTGCGAGCGAGGCTGGTGATCGCGTGCAAAATGGCGATCGATTCTTTTCCCTTTGAAAGATTACTGACGAACGACCGATCGATCTTGATCTTGTCGAACGGGAAGTTTTGAAGATAGCTCAGCGACGAATATCCGGTGCCAAAGTCGTCCAGCGCAATCCGAACACCAAAATCGCGCAGCCGGTGCAAGGTGGCAAGTGTCGAGTCACTGTTGAGCAGAAATACCGATTCAGTCATCTCTAATTCCAGACGCCTTGCTTCGAGCCCAGAACTCGCCAAGGCTTGCTTCACGGTCTGAACGATATCGCCGGTTTTGAACTGAATAGGCGACAAGTTGACCGTTATACCGTATGGCATTGGCCAACTCGCAGCTTCAGTGCATGCCTGTTGCAACACCCACTCGCCGACCGCAACAATGATGCCAGTCTCCTCGGCCAGTGGAATAAAATCACCGGGGGAGACGAGACCTCGAACCGGGTGGTTCCAGCGAATGAGAGATTCGAAGGCGCAAGTCTCGTTGCTTTCGAGATTAACGATCGGCTGGTACTGGAGTTCAAATTCACTGTTATCTAGGGCTTCGCGCAAATCAAGCTCAAGCCTGCGGCGCTCCTGCATCCGCGCGTCCATGTCCTGCTCAAAAAAGCGGTAGGTGCCACGGCCTTCGTTTTTTGATCGATAAAGCGCCAAGTCCGATTTTTGCAACAACTCGTCGGTGCTCACGCCGTCGTCGGGTGACAGTGCTATGCCGATGCTCGTGCCGCACGTTATTCGCTGACCAAAGATCTCAAACGGCGCAGTGAGTGCGTCGATAATGCGTTTCGCCAAAGCAGATGCGTCAGACGGGCGCTGAACGGCCAATTCGACGACTGCAAACTCGTCGCCGCCTAAGCGCGCTACTGTATCAGTGCCGCGAAGGCTCTTCTTTATGCGGCGGCCGACCTCGATCAGCAATTGGTCTCCCGCCGCATGGCCATACTTGTCGTTTACGGTCTTGAATCCATCGAGGTCGAGGCAAAGTACGGCCACGCGGTCGCCCCGTCTCGATAATGCCGCTTCTAATGCCTTTCTGAAGAACGCTCTGTTTGGCAGCCCTGTCAGTACATCGTGGTTCGCCGAGTGATCGCTGAACTCCTTTGCCCGTTCGACTGCCTTTTTTTGTTCCGCGAGTGCCTCGTTCGCTGAACGTAGCTCATTCAATAGCTCGGCATTTCGATCCTCGATGACTTTGCGATCGCTCACGTCGAACACGCAGCCCTCGAGAAAGGCAAGGTCACCGGCTTCATTCAAGACGCCGCCGCCAATCTCGCGGACCCAAATGGGTTCGCCAAGTGGTGTTATGATGCGATAGTCCACGTGCCAGTTGCGGCCTGCCGCGAGCGCGGTGTCGACCGCGGCGTAAACGGTAGCAAGATCATCCGGATGGATGACGGAAACATATTCCCGGACGTTGTTGTTGGTGAAATCGCTCGCCGAATACCCGCTGACCGTCCGAACCCCTTCGCTCATGAAAAGCATGGTGTAAGAAGCGTCGTTCCGGCAGCGATATAGGAAACCATCCATCCGGCCAGTGATACTGAGGAGCGCGTCAAGCCGCCCCTCAAGGAAGGCGCCTTCACTCACATAAGCTGCCGACGACCCAACGTGGTTCACGGTATACACTCTACAAAAGTGCTCTACCCTATCCCGATACGCGTCTGCGGCCCGAGTATGATCCGGCCAGGTTCGCTCGGCCGTTCAGAGCATATGAACGATATCAGAATAACAATTGAAGGTTAGCGATGGCTTACAAGCAGCGCTTAATATTTAATAAATTTGCGATCAACCGCTGGCGGTGCTTGGCGGCGTGCCGCGATAGAAAAGGCAAATTCTTGTCTTAGAGCGCTACTTCTGTGCTGCCTTGGTTTTTGCTGGCGCAACTTGCGCTTTCGCCGCCGCAACTTTTGCAGGGTTCGACTGCAGCCGCAGTAACCGGCTGACAAGCGGGCCTGAAATGCGCCCGCTCTCGGCTAACTTCTGATCAACCTCGAATTCGCGGATGGCGCGCGATGTATGCTCATCGAGGCGGCCGTCGGCCTTGCCGGGCGTATAGCCAAGCGCCGCCAGCTGCTGCTCGACCATCAGCGCCACGCTGTCGGCTTCTCCCGCCGCAATTTTATCGGCGGCTCCGCGTTCGGCGGGCGGCGCCGAAGACCCGAGCACAATGCGGCTGAGAAGCTCCTGGCTCGGAGTCGCCGTCAACGCTAAGCCGTAGTCATGCTCATAGGCCATGATGGCCGCCCGCGTGACCAGTCCGGCAACACCGTCGGGCTGGCCGGCTTCATAGCCGCGCGCGTCGAGTTCGCGTTGAATGCCGCGGATAATTTCGGCTACATTGGCGCCAGTGTCAGAGACGGCCATTTTCGGCGGCGCCACGCGCAAAGGCGCCGCCCCCGCCGCCAAAGGCGGTCCGAGAGCACTGACTGAGGAAGAATTTCCAGTTTGTACAGCCGCGCGCGGCTTCAGCGCCGAGGTTTCAATCCCCGCGCTAACGCCAATACCGGCGCGCTTTTCTTGCAGCATGAGCAGATTGACGCCGACCGTCGCCGTCACGATGGCAAACGCCAAGCTCGCGATTTTGAGATCACCAGCTGTCATGACGTCTCCCCAGCGTCCGCGAAACGCCCATAAAACAAGGGCCTCAGCGACTATGGCGGCGAGCCGTTAAGACCTTCTTAACCGGCCTCGCGGCCGCCCTAAAAAATACATTGCATTTTAGGCAAAACCTTCGAAAAATCGCCGGAAATGCTTGTCGAATTGCACGCCGCTCGCATCCGTTTTCTCAAAGTCCGCGTGGTAACACTAACGCCACGGTAGCCTTATCGAAGCGTGCAGCGCGTTCAACATGCGGTGCCCGAGTGAGTATTGAGTATGGGACTTTTCAGATTAGCAGCGATCGTGGCCGTGGGCGTTAGCCTGCTGCCAGCGGACCGCGAGAAGCAACAGCAGTTGTATGCGCGCGCTGCCACCGCCGCGACGTGGACGGTGACGTTCTGCGATCGCAACGCCAATGCCTGCACGCTTGCAACGTCTGCCTGGTCGGAATTTTCCAAGAAGGCCGAATTCGGCGCCAAACTCGCCTATGATATGATGCGCGACAATCAAATTACGCCGCCGGACAATCCGGAGGCCGTAGCGCCTGCGTCTGTGCAAGTGTCACCGCCAGCGCCCCCAGGCACCTTGACCGAACGCGATTTGAAGCCCGCTTGGCGCGGCAAAACCGCCAGCAAAGCCGGTATTTAATCGCGCGAGCCCGTGCGGACTTGCACGTTTGGCTTCAGAGCCCCTATGTCATCCAGCATGACACTTGAAAACATCAAATCCGATTTTGATCTCCTCGACGATTGGGAA
>JAYUCQ010000238.1:0-4629 GCA_043740265.1 Hyphomicrobium sp. | reverse complement strand
ATGCGTGCCAAATCTCCGGTTTTGGCAACACCAAGTTGCTCGGCATAGGTCTCGTCAACGGCAACGGAATCGGGTGCCATCAAGTCTTGGGCTTTGCCGCTGACGACATCCCACGGTGCCAGCGTTGCAGACCGTGGATCACTACCGACAACAATGACAGACGTGCTGCCGCCCCGCGGCCTACGCCACTCAGCAAAGCCGACGATCAGCGGATCGACGCGCTCAACGCCCTTGGTTGCAAGCGCGGTGTAGCGTTCGCTGTTTGCCAGCAGCGCTGGATCATCAAATGCGGCTGTTCCGGTCGGCACGATCCAGAGATCAGCCTTGGCGTGATCGAGCAGCGCAGAGATGGTGCGATCAAATCCAGACAACAACCCGAGTTGGATGGTCAGCAGCACGAGCGACAATCCGATACCGGCCACGGTTACGAGAAACCGCGCTGGCTCGTGCAGCATGTTTTTCAGCGCTATCGACCCAATCACCCGTCGTCTCCCGTCTACAGCTTGATTGGGCGCACGAAACCGGGCCGGAATAAATGTATCAGCTGGGTAAATCTAAGGCTAATCCGTGGAATACAACGCGCATGCCGCTTTAATAGGCCGATGTTGCCCAAGAGCCACGCCTCACATGAGAAGCTTTGCAAGGCGGGAATAAGGCTCCACGGCCTCAAAGTTCGCTTTGATTGATGGCCGACTGGTCCCGGGTTTCAGGCATCACGGCGTACACTGCGAGCGACACGGCAATGCAGGCGGCAACGTAGCCGTAGAACCACGTCTCGTGGCCTACGCTTTTCAGGAACAACGCCACGTATTCGGCCGTCCCGCCAAAAAGGGCGACCGTCACCGCGAAGGGCAATCCGACCCCCAGCGCGCGGATGTGCGTTGGAAAGAGTTCGGCTTTTACGACGGCGTTGATGGCGCTGTAGCCGGACACAATCACGAGACCTGCCATGACAAGCGCGAACGCCGTGAAAGGATCACGCGTTGCGGCCAGCGCGTTGAGAATGGGCACGGTGCAGATTGTGCCGGAAACACCGAACGCGATCAGAACCGGGCGGCGGCCAACCCGGTCTGAGATCGCGCCAACGACGGGCTGTAGCAGCATGTAGACAAAAAGCGCAGACGCCGAAATCATCGTCGCGGCGTCCTTGGCAAAGCCGGACGTATTGACAAGAAATTTCTGCATGTAGGTTGTGAAGGTATAAAACGCGATTGTGCCACCGAGCGTCAGGCCAACAACGATGGCGACTTGGCGGGGATGCTCCATCAGCGCCGCGATTGAGCCGTCGCGGCGTTTCGATACGGAAAACGCGTCCGTTTCCAGCATGTCGCGGCGCATGAGGTAAGCAACAACGGCGAGACATGCGCCAATCGCAAACGGGATGCGCCAGCCCCAGGCGTCGAGTTCAGCAGGTGTCAAAAGGAATTTCTGCAGGACGATAAGCACGAGCATGGCGCATAGCTGGCCACCAATCAGCGTCACGTATTGGAAGCTCGAATAAAATCCGCGCCGCTCCGGCGTTGCCATTTCGGAGAGATATGTTGCGCTTGTTCCGTATTCGCCGCCAAGGCTGAGGCCCTGTATCAGCCTAGCAAACAGCAGCATAGCCGGCGCGGCGATACCGATTGTTGCGTACGTTGGCGTCACCGCGATGAGCGCGGAACCGAAGCACATCAAAAGCACCGATGCAGTCAGTGCGACGCGGCGGCCACGCCGGTCTGCCATCCGGCCAAACAGCCAAGCCCCCACGGGACGCATCAAAAAACCGACGGCGAAAACAGCTGCGGAACTGAGCAACTGCGCCGTCTGATCACCCTCGGGAAAGAACGCTTTGGCGAAATACAGCGAGAACGCCGCGTAGACATAAAAGTCGTACCACTCGACCAGATTGCCCGACGAGCCAATGAGGATGGCGCGGATGCGCTCAGCCATCGTCAATTGCCGCAACGGTGCTGCTCTTGTCACAAACGACCCCCCAACTTCACAGCACAAGACCTAGCAGCCGCGCTGCATTGGCGCAGCAAAAGCTTGTAACGCTCAGAACTGCGGCACCGTCATTGACGTTGGCGGCGTGAGCCCCCTAATAACCCGATCCGCATCGACTATGGACCCCGCCCATGACCGCAAAGCCGCGCCACTCCAAGGTTATCATTTTAGGCTCCGGCCCTGCCGGATACACCGCCGCAATCTATGCCGCGCGCGCCATGTTGAAGCCGCTGATGATCCAGGGTTCGCAGCCGGGCGGCCAGCTAACCATTACGACCGACGTTGAGAATTATCCGGGCTTCGCTGACGCCATTCAGGGGCCGTGGCTGATGGACCAAATGCAGGCACAGGCAGCGCACGTCGGCACCGACATTGTAATGGACCACATCAGCAAGGTTGAGCTGAAATCGCGCCCGATACGTCTCGAAGGCGACAGCGGCGATCATTACACCTGCGATACGCTGATCATTTGCACTGGGGCGCAAGCCCGCTGGCTCGGCATCCCGTCAGAAGATACCTTCAAGGGTCACGGCGTTTCGGCCTGCGCGACGTGCGACGGCTTTTTCTACAAGGGCAAGGAGGTCATGGTGGTCGGCGGCGGCAACACCGCAGTCGAAGAAGCTCTGTTCCTGACCAATTTCGCCAAGAAGGTGACGATCGTCCACCGCCGCGACGCGTTCCGGGCGGAAAAAATTCTGCAGGAACGCCTGTTCAAGAACCCAAAGATTGAAGTCATCTGGGATACGGCGATTGACGAAATACTCGGCACAACGGCACCGAAATCGGTAACCCACGTGCGCTTGAAGAACGTCAAGACCGGCGCCACCAGCGAACGCGCCGTTGACGGCTTCTTCGTCGCCATTGGCCATGCACCGGCGACGGAACTCTTCAAAGGCCAGCTTGAAATGACGCCGTCGGGCTATCTCATCACCAAACCGGATTCAACTGCGACGGTTATCCCCGGTGTCTATGCGGCCGGCGACGTCAAAGACGAAATCTTCCGCCAAGCCGTCACTGCGGCTGGCATGGGCTGCATGGCGGCGCTGGAAGCAGAGAAGTATTTGGCAAAGCACGAGACGGCGGCCGTCGCAGCGGAGTAACCCGCAAACAAAAACGCCGGACTCTTATTGAGCCCGGCGGTGACACTTGAAAAGCTAGATTCAACTATTCCATCTTGTAGGCCTGAAGCGTGCTTTTCACCATCTGCGGCAGATACATTGTTTTGCTGGCCGGGTCGTAGCCAATGTCAGCGGTGCCTTGACCGAGGTCCAATAGTGTTTCGATTTTGCCGTCAGCTGCGTACTTCATGACCTTACCGGCCACCCAGTCCGTGACCAGATAAGCCCCGCCGCCCAAGGGTTCGAGACCGTCGAGATTGCCGAACGGCTTGCCGTCGCCGACGTTGCTGATGGCTTTGCCGTCGAGCGTGACAGAGACGAGATGGCCGGGAACCTTGGTCGCCATGCCATCCGTCATCACACCCCAAGCAGCAACGCGCAGGTCTTTGCCTTCGACCAGAAGGCCGTTGGGATTTTCGAGTTTGGCATCGTGCAGCCAGACTCCGAACTTGCCGCCAGCGAGCTTCCAGATGGTGTCCGTTGCCATGTCGCTGACGTAGACGTTGCCAGCGGAATCGGACGCCGCGTCATTGAGGAACTTGGCGTCTTTTGCCGGATATTTGTTGAGGATCTTGCCGTCCTTAGTATCGATCTCAACCAGCTCATCGATGTCGGCGGCGTAGAGTTTGCCGCCAGCGAGAGCCAGGCCCTTTGGCGCGTTCATTCCAACCGACCACTTGGTATCGACGGTTTTGCCATCGAGCGAGACCTTGGCAATGAAGCCGTTGCCGTCTTTTTTGTCGGGTGCGCCGTTGACGTTGCTGACATAGATGACGCCAGCTTTAATGTCGGGCAGCGCGCTTTCGGGATTGGCGAGCCCAGTCACCTCCCAAAGCAGGGCGGGAGCAGCGGTAGCTGCAGTCCCCGCACTAAGCGTTGCGAATGCGATGACTGCGAGACGAATTGCGCGCGAAAATTCAATCATATTTTACCTCAAGAATTTGCCTGATAGATCGACGACGTGTCCCAGCGTTTGCCTTTGGGGGAATGTTAGACGACGATAGCAGGTGACGGCAAATGTTTGTGTGACACCCTGTAGTTAGGGGAAAAACCCGCAACGGCCATGAGCTACGGCACATCTGTCGCAGGCAGTCACGAAGTGAGAGCCGGACGAATTATACCGCCACGACCGCCAGCTTACCGCTCGCCGTTGATGAATTTTGTGATGTCATCGAGCACGGGCGCCGTACCGCGCAACGGCAGCGACAAGGCCAGCATGATGCCGATGTGTCCGACGCCCGGATAGCGCCGCACGGTGACGGATGCGCCGGCAGCCTTCAATTTTCCGGATAAGCTGACGGTGTTGCGCGGATAGACCGTTGTATCGGCGTCTCCCGTCGCGAGCAACATTGCAGGTGCGTTGCGTGAGACGAAATTGATCGGCTGCGTCTTGTTCAAATCGCTGGCTTTACCAAACGCAGCAATCGTTGAAGCAGCATCAAGCGGCAGGAAATCATACGGGCCTGCAAGGCCAATGACGCCGCGGATTTGCGATGGGTCGGCTCCGAAGGCGCGCAGATACTGG
>JAYUCQ010000237.1:0-4635 GCA_043740265.1 Hyphomicrobium sp. | reverse complement strand
CGCGAACTGCCGAAGTGATCGCCGCATCTTCAACCTCACTCGCTAGCCCGGAACCTCGGTGCGCGTTTTTCGAGGAAGGCTTGAAAAGCTTCGCGAGCCTCGGGCGATTTTAGCCGCTGCTCAAATGCTTTTGCTTCTTTGTCAACGCGGGCTGAAAGTTCAGCTGGGTCGCCGCGCAGCAACTTGCGGGCAATAGCTAGGGCCTCTGGCGGTTTGGCGGCAAGACGCTGCGCCGATTTCACTGCGGTCATTTCCAATGCTTCGGCAGCGACGACATCGGTCACAAAACCCGCCTCGTGGCCACGGGCTGCGGAAAAGGTTTCACCCAAAACCAGCATTTCGAAGCTGCGCTGATAGCCCATGGCGCGCGGCATCAACAGGCTCGACCCTGCTTCAGGCACCAACCCTAAATCCAGAAAGGGTGTAGCGAACGTTGCCGTCGGTGTCGCGTAAACGAGGTCGCAGTGAAACAGCAGCGTCGTCCCAATCCCAATTGCAATGCCATCGACTGCCGCTATCAAAGGCTTCTTGATCAACGGCAATAGACGGATGAAGCGCACCACTTCGTCGGCATGCCCGGGCTCCTTTGTCCGGGCACCTGCCTCCAAGAAGTCCTTAATATCGTTTCCGGCGGTAAACATGCCGTTGCTGCCGGTGAGAATGTGCACGGCAATGGCCGGGTCACTGTCGCCGGATTCGATCGCGTCAGATAACGACTGGTACATCGTCCGCGTCAGAGCATTCTTTTTTTCTGGACGATTGATGCGCAGAATGTTGAGCGGGCCGGCCCGCGTGACACTAACCTCTGTGGTCATGCCAGCACTCCTGCGTCGTCGAGAACGCTATTGCCGCCAAGAACGACTGTATCAGCCAGACCCGGTGCCGCCGTCAGGAAGTTTTCCGCAAAGAACCGCGCCAGAACGCCATCGTCCGCCCGGGCATCTGGACGCAGCGCACTATTCGCCAGATAACTTGCGCCCGCGACGAGCGCAAAAAGTCTGAGATACGGCGTCGCGCCGGCCAGTGCCAGTTCTGGATTGTCCCGGTTTGCGGCAAGCATAAAATCGGTTGCCCGCTTCAAAGCCTCAAGCCCCTGTTTGAGATTGGCGCTAGTGTCACCAAGCTTTGGGTCCTTGCGTGCTTCAAGTGACGTGGCGGTGGCCGCTATGCTCAAAAGATAGGATGCAACGACTTTGCCCCCCTCCAAGGGCAACTTGCGCGTCACAAGGTCAATCGCCTGAATTCCGTTCGTGCCCTCATAAATAGGCAAAATACGCGCGTCGCGAAGATGCTGTGCCGCACCCGTGTCCTCGACGTATCCCATGCCGCCGTGCACCTGGATACCGAGCGATGCAACCTCGACGCCAGTATCGGTCGCAAATGCTTTTGCAACTGGCGTCAGGAGTGCAGCTAGATTGCGTGCGGCAGATGCTTGACTGGCATCTACGGCGCGGTGCGCTCCGTCCAATTCAGCCGCCGTCGCGAGGCAAATCATTCGCGCGGCCTGGGTCATCGCTTTCATTGTCAGCAAACTGCGGCGGACGTCGGGATGCTTGATGATCGGGCTCATGCCGGGGCCGTTGGCGTTCGCTGCTCGGCCCTGCGTCCGCTCTTTTGCAAATGCGACGGCGCGCTGCGTTGCCCGTTCAGCGACCGCCACGCCTTGCATTCCGACGGCAAGGCGCGCCTGGTTCATCATGACGAACATGGTCGCAAGGCCACGATTTTCTTCACCCACGAGAAAGCCAGTGGCGCCCCCGCCTTCACCGAATTTCATCACACACGTTGGGCTGGCACTGATGCCAAGCTTGTGTTCGACGCCAGCACACAGAACGTCGTTGCGTGCGCCAAGCGAGCCGTCTTCGTTGAGCAGAATTTTGGGCACGAGGAACAGTGAAATACCGCGCGTCCCTGCAGGCGCATCAGGCAAACGCGCGAGGACCAAGTGGATGATATTCTCAGCCATGTCATGGTCGCCAAAGCTGATAAATATCTTGGTGCCAGTGATCAGGTAGGTACCGTCGCCCTGGCGATCGGCTCTGGTATTCAAAACCGACAAATCCGAACCGGCATGCGGCTCCGTCAGGTTCATCGTGCCGGTCCATTGGCCCGATACCATTTTCGGAAGATACGCCGCCTTGAGACTTTCGCTGCCACCGGAGTTGAGCGCGTGGATAGCTCCTTGCGTCAGCAGCACACCGACACCGAACGCCAAATTGGCTGAATTCCAGATTTCACCTGTCGCGGCCGATATGATTTCGGGGAGCCCCTGCCCACCATACTCTTCCGGACAGGGCAACGCGCTCCAACCGCCGCCTGCGTATTTCTGGTAGGCTTCCTTAAAGCCCGGTGGTGTGACAACCGCCCCGTTGATCAATTTGGAACCGACGCGATCGCCGCTCCAGTTGATTGGAGCCAAAACATCAGCGGCAAAACTGCCGGCTTCTTCGAGAACCGCGCGGATCGTTTCGGCATCGAGCCCAGGATAACTGCCGTTAGCCAAGCGGTCATCGAGATTAGCAGCGCTCTTGAGAGCTGCGAAGATGTCGTCTACTGGAGCTGAATAGGTCATGTGCCGGTACGGGCTCGCTCAATCGTGTTGGATTTTAAGACTATGCCGGATTCTGGCGATAGCATACCGCGGAAGCCAAGGCATCCGGACGTTATCCGCACCCCTGACCCTGAGGCAATTGAAGACGCTGGCCGTTTGATACGCGACGGCCGTCTGGCCGCCTTTCCAACAGAAACCGTTTATGGCCTGGGCGCTGACGCCACCAATGGCGAAGCCGTCGCCCGGATATTTCTCGCCAAGGGCCGTCCGCATTTCAATCCGCTCATTGTGCACGTACCGGATATTTATCATGCGGCAGCACTTGGACAGTTCTCGGAAGTCGCAAATCAACTGGCGAAAGCGTTTTGGCCGGGGCCACTGACGATCGTCGTGCCGCGCCGTCAGAACAGCGGAATTTCGGACCTCGTATCGGCTGGACTTCCCACACTCGCAATCCGGGTGCCTGACCATCCGATTGCGCAAGCGCTTCTCAGAGCGGCAGCGCGGCCGTTGGCGGCTCCTTCGGCCAACCGGTCTGGTCACGTTAGCGCGACACTTGCCGGACACGTCGCGGCTGATCTTGGCACCTGCGTCGCAATGATCCTGGACGGCGGCGCAACGGTGCATGGCCTCGAGTCTACCGTGGTTGACGCAACCAGAGATGATATCGCCGTCCTGCGCCCGGGCGCGATTTCCGTGGAGTCGCTCGAAGACGTGCTTGGTCGCAAGGTGCTATGTGCGCACGCCGGCAGCAGTGAAACGCCTCTTTCACCGGGCCAGCTTGCAAGTCATTACGCGCCGCGTGCCGCCATCCGCCTCAATGCTCACAACATGAACCCTGGTGAAGCTTTGCTGGCTTTCGGGGCTGTTGAATTCGATACCAACGGGCCGGTATTCAACCTCAGCCGCGCCGGTAGCCTGATCGAAGCCGCAGCCAATCTGTTTGCGGCTTTGCGCAATCTCGACGCCACCGGAGTTGCTGCAATCGCCGTGATGCCTATTCCTGAGAGTGGACTTGGCGAGGCCATCAACGACCGCTTGCAACGCGCTGCTGCACCGCGAACCTAGGTGACGCGGAGCGGCGAACTATGCCAAGACCGCAGCAATCCTACGGTGTGGAACACCGGCCGACCTGTGCCCTCTCAGGCACGATCTCAGATTGAGTGCTGGATGCTCGATGAAAACCCACGACAGCAACGCCAGCGGCATTACCAGGATAGCCGCAAGTAGCGCGATACCCGCAGGATGGATCCCTGGACAAAAGCCAATCAGCGCCTGTTGGATCGGTCCAGCATAAATGTAAACGCCGAATGAGAGGTCAAGCCTGTTGCAGATTGCCCGCAGCGATCCAAAGCGGAGGTTTGCGGCCCACACGATGGCGTAGCCAATAAGCATTGCGGTCGCGAATTCGGTCAGCCGCGAGCCAACGGCAATTGCGAAAAATGCTATGAGCGGCAGAAAAGCAGCGCCTGTGATGACGAGTTCTTTCCTGATCAAGTAGATCAGCACGCCAGTGCCGAAGTACAACGCGAAATACCTGGCATTGTCTGAAAACGTGTAGACCTCGGCGGGCTCCGGGTCGCCACAAAACACCACGACCAGAAAGATCAAAAGCATAGCTGCCGCGACCGGACGCCATTGCGTTCTAAAGAGTCCGGCGAACCCAAAAATCGCCAATCCCGCATAGCACAAGACTTCATATTTCAACGTCCACAAGGACGAGTTGATGGCATTGGCCAATGGCAGCGTCTCGAAAACGCCGGGTAACGGCGCCAAGCCCGTCGAAAGCGAAAGCGTCTTGAGAACATAAGCTGGAAGTTTCGCGCTGGTGACGTAGTCGAGCAACGGCAGCCGTGTCACTGCGGGACCTAGCACCAGCGCGGTCAACAGCACGCAGACAATCAGCGCTGGAAAAATACGCAACGCCCGGGCGGCAACAAAATCTACGATTGAGCGGCTGCGCTCGAAACTCTGGGCAACCAGAATACCGCTCAAAATAAAGAAGCCTTGGACCGCGTGTTCGCCGAGAGAATGTCCGGTCCACGGCAGAAACGGATCAGCTGCATCTGTGCCAGATGTGTACA
>JAYUCQ010000236.1:0-11203 GCA_043740265.1 Hyphomicrobium sp. | reverse complement strand
ACACCGGCTGCAGCGGCGCATGATGCCGATGTTGTCTTTTGCTGTGTCGGCAATGACGATGATTTGCGCTCCGTCACCGTTGGGCCGGACGGCGCATTTTCAGCGATGAAACCGGGCGCGGTCTTTGTGGATCACACGACCGCATCGGCAAAAATTGCGCGCGAACTTTCAGAGGTGGCGAAAGCGATGGGGCTAGCGTTTTTGGATTGTCCCGTGTCCGGCGGTCAGGCTGGCGCCGAAGCCGGCACGCTGACAATCATGTGCGGCGGCGATGAAGCGGCCTATCAAGCTACCGCACCGTTGATGCAAAACTACGCGCGGTCTGTTCGCTTGATTGGAGCATCAGGCGCTGGACAATTGACCAAGATGGTCAATCAAATCGCGGTTGCCGGCGTCATTCAAGGACTTGCCGAAGCCATCCACTTCGCCGAACAGGCCAGGCTCGACGTCGAGGCTGTGATGGCGACGATATCGAAAGGGGCGGCGCAGTCCTGGCAAATGGACAACCGCTGGAAAACGATGCACGCCCGCGCCTTCGATTTCGGTTTCGCCGTCGATTGGATCAAAAAAGATCTCGGCATTGTTCTAGATGAGGCGAAGCACAATGGTGCTGAGTTGCCCGTCACAAAGCTGCTGGAAACCTACTATTGCGAAGTCCAAGCCAACGGCGGCAACCGCTGGGATTCGTCTAGCCTGATCACGCGGCTTGGCGCAAAGCGCGGCGTAAAAACCTAACGTGCTAGACGTCGGGACGCTCGCCTTTTGGCGATGCGATAGCCGTTGCAAATTGCAGCGGCAGGGCCGTGGTATATTTGATCTGCTCCATTGCAAACGCTGACGACACCTTTGCAATCGCAATGCGCGCAATCATTTTTTTATAGAACACATCGTAGGCGGCGATATCTGGGACCGCGACCCGCAACAAATAATCGACGTCGCCCGACATCCGGTAGAATTCAACCACCTCCGGAAAATCAGCGACTGCGGAATGAAATTTTTCGAGCCAGTCGTGGGAGTGCTGGTCGGTCTTGATCGAGACGAAGACCGTCACGCCGGCATTGACCTGACGGGCATCGAGCAGGGCCACGCGGCGGCGAATGATTCCAGCCTCTTCGAGCTTTTGCACACGGCGCCAGCACGGCGTCGTCGACAAACCGACCTCCTTGCCGATTTCGGCCACCGGCCGCGTGCAGTCGTCCTGCAGAATGCGCAGGATCTTGATGTCCATTTCATCCAACATGGGTCACCCGATCGGAGGAAAATTATTTCTGATTGTTGACAATTACAGACAGTATTTTCGACCCGTCAATCAAATAAATGCAATCGTTAGCATTTTTTGACCGTAACGCACTATGCCGACGCGCTTGGGCGCTGTGCCACTTCGTGGTGCCATCTTCGCAGATGCGTGGCACTCTCCGGTACGCCCAGTTTCGCCGGCTTCAAGAAATCGACGGCGACCAGCGCCGTAATATCGGCAATTGAAAAGTATTCGCCGGCCAAAAAGCGGTTGTCCGCAAGACGCGTGTCGAGCGCGAATAAGTCGTCATCGACTTTCGGCTTGTTCACCTCGCCCCAGGCCGCGATTTGCGGCATTTCGAGGTGAGCCATTTTAGGGTTCAAGTGCCGGAAAACCTGCGTGATGTGATTGAACAGATTAAGCTCGACCCGGCGCTGCCACATCTCGACAGTGGCCTTTTCGAATGCGTCCCGGCCAAACAGCGATGGTTCTGGCGAGAGCTCCTCAAAATACCGGCAAATCGCGACCGTCTCACAAAGGGTCTGACCATTGTCGAGCACGAGCACCGGTACCCTCTGCCAAGGATTCAGCTGCGAAAAGTCTCCGGTTTTCAAATCTCCGGCCATGAGATCAAGCTCCCGGAAAGCGACGTCGATCCCTTTCTCAGCCAGGAAAATGCGCACCCGCCTCGGGTTAGGTGCACGTTTGGTCTCGACAATGTGCATCGCGCCTCCAGCCCATGGCATAGTTTCAGGCCGTATCTTGCTTTTGAAAACCAGAAGTTAAAGGTTAATTTATTGATTTCACGCCAATTTGGCCGCGGGGAGTGTGCCGGCAACGGCATGACGGGTATTTCACGGAGTTTTGGCTCAAGCGATGGGTGGCAACGATCACATCGTTGAACAGCAGGGGCCTCGTCCGGCCCGTCCTTCGCGCGCCAAAAAACCTGAAGACGACATGAAAGCCTACCGGGACAGGCTCACCCACGGCACCGCGATCAAACCGGAATTTGAATATGAACTGCTGACGATGTTCGCGCGCAATGAAACCAGCGCGCCCTATGCAATGCCAGCGCTGTGCTTCATCTTCTATATCGCCTCGATGTTCTGGGCACCATTCCTGGAAGCAACCGTTTGGATCGCCCTCGTGCTGATCTTCAAAGTTGCGATGCTCGATCAATGCCGCCGGCTTCTCAGTGTGCCGCGATCAGAAGTGAACGTTGGGCAATGGCGGACGTTTTTCTTCCGCCTTGAACTCGTCAACGGCATCATGCTGGCCGGTTTCGCACTCATCGGCTTTTCGAAAGCGGCACCCGCCAGTGTTGAGGCGGCGTTCTCGTCGCATGTATTTATTTTCGCGACTTTGATGGTGGTGTTGGCGCTGCGCATGGCGTTCGCGTCAACGGTCAAAAGTGTATTTCTGGCTGGCACGGTGCCGATGACCGTTGCCGTCGCCGGCCGCCTGATCTGGCTCGCCGATCCGTTTTATATCGCACTCGGTTCGATGGCTGTCGGCATTCACGTCTTCTTCCTCTACTTGACGCAGGGCCTGCACTCGACGGCACTGGCGATGGTCGAATACCGGGCCGAAAAAGATAGCCTGATCGCAGAACTCGAAGGCGCGTCCGCAATCTCGGACGAAGCCCGTTTGCGCGCTGAAGCGGCCAACAAAGCCAAGTCGCGTTTTCTCGCGACCATGAGCCACGAACTGCGCACCCCACTGAATGCCATCATGGGCTTTTCCGAAGTCATGGAAAAAGAACTGCTGGGTCCGATTGGCAGCGACACCTACCGCGAGTACGCCGGCAACATTTATTCCAGCGGCAACCACTTGTTGCACATCATCAATGAAATTCTCGATCTGTCGCGCATCGAAGCCGGCCGCTACGAACTGTACGAAGAAACCATCAGGCTGGAAGATATTGCGGAAGACTGCGAGCGCCTGATAAAAATACGCGCCGACGCCAAAGGTCTATTGATCATTGAGAACTTTGATCATGAACTGCCGCAAGTGTGGGCTGACCCGCGCGCCATGCGCCAGATTTGCCTCAATCTGTTGTCCAATGCCCTGAAGTTCACGCCCAAGGGCGGACGCATCACCATAACCATTGCGCACGCGCCAGATGGTGGTCAGATGCTGTCGGTGCGCGACACTGGGCCTGGAATTCCCAAGGATGAAATCCCGCGCGTGTTGCAGGCTTTTGGCCAGGGTTCGCTGGCACATGAGTCAGCCGAAGGCGGCACAGGTCTCGGCTTGCCCATCGTGCAAAACCTCATCCAGCTTCATGGCGGCAGCTTCGATCTCAAATCGGAACTGAGAAAAGGCACCGAGGTCACGGTAATGCTGCCGCGGCAACGCGTGTTACATGAGGTGGCGCCGCTCCAGCCGCTTGGCCAGGAACGCCACCGCGACCCTGCTCCACAGCCACGGGCCCCACGCCAGCCGAGGCTGAAAGCGGCCTCGCCCTATGGCGCAGATACGCCATACCGTGCGTCTGGAAGTTCCAGGTAACGTATCGCATTGCAAGCGGGCCTGACCGCGGCTAAGGAGCTGGCATGTCGAGCACAGATCATACCCTGAAATCCAAACCCAGCATTGCCAAACCCGGCATGGAAAGCCCGTGCGTCAACATCTGCGTCATGGATGAAGCTCTGGGGCAATGTACTGGGTGCGGCCGGACTCGGCGCGAGATTGCCATGTGGAGTTCGATCACCGGAGAAGAACGCCGCAGGATCATGGCGGAACTGCCTCACCGTCCGAAGCTGAAAAAGTGAGGCGCCAATGCTCGGGTGGCTCGCACTCATCGTCGCGGCACTAGCGGGTCTCTTTGTACTGATCCAAGGCCCGTTGGCCACGGTTGATCCCTCCATCATAGCGCTCGTTGTGGCTTGCACAATCGCGGTTCTGGCGGGGCTGTATTTTGCCGCCCTTAAATCGCAGTCGAACTCCGGCCGCCGGCGGGTGTTGGGCTTAGTCTGCATTGCCATTAGCGCGCTTGGCACTGGCGCATGGTGGGTTGGCAAGGACCGCATCGCAGCGGCTTTCAGTGGCAGACCCATTTCTGGCGATGAACCCCGCACGCGCACCGCATCTTCATCTGCAGTATCGGTGCTGATCCGGCGCAACGCCGACGGAAATTTTGTTACTCAAGGACAGCTCAGCGGTACTGACGTCACCTTGCTGTTCGACACCGGCGCCACTTCCGTCATGCTCAAGCCAACGGACGCCGAGAGGTCCGGCATTGACATCCAACACCTGAGCTTCACGACACCGGTTGAAACGGCCAACGGCACGGTTTACGCAGCACCCGTTCGTGTCCGTTCGATTAGCATTGGCCTTCTCAAAGTCGAAGACGTCGAGGCCCTTGTGGCGCGGCCCGGAAGTCTTAACGAAAACTTGCTTGGTATGAGTTTTTTAAGACGTTTGACGTCATATGACATGACCGGGGACTTCCTGACCCTGCGGGAATAGTCGCGGCCGCGGACGGCAGCGGCGTTCACAGTGCCGAGAGATTCCAATGTCTGTTTCATCTGGAACTGTCAGTTTGTTTGCGACAGCCGCGTTCGCAATTGCCGCAGCGGGTGCCGGCGCTTATGGATTGAAACACAAGGACGAGGTGATCCGGACGATCGCCGAAATCAAGGGCGGCGTTTCTGGACAATCGGCCGTTGTAAAAGACAGCGATGATCAATCTGATGCAAGCTCAGGCAGCGAGGGCTCCGGCGACGTAACGCTTCGTGCTGGTGACAGCGGTCACTTTGAAACATCTGCCGAAATTAATGGCCGCAGTGTCGATGTTTTGGTCGATACCGGCGCGACACTCGTTGCGCTCACCTATGAGGATGCGGAACGCGCCGGGATATTCCTGCGTCCTGCCGATTTTAACAATTCGGTATCGACAGCCAACGGCACAGCCAAAGTTGCACCCGTCATGATCGGCTCGGTCAACATCGGCAACATCACCGTCCGCAACATTCAAGGAGCAGTCGCCGAACGCGGCAAACTGCACCGCACGCTGCTGGGCATGACGTTCTTGAGCAAGCTCAACGTCGAAATGCGGAAAAATGTGCTCGTGCTGCGCCAATAGGCACCACGCCGCCGCCATTTTTTCATGTTCAACGAACCCAAATTCCGTCATCACTGCACCACGATTCGTTCCTGCAAACGGGCCCGGAAACGGGACGTTGTCATTGCTTGACATGAGGCTCACCATGCTGCCGAAACCGCGCGCCGATCTGAAGCCGAACACCGCTGATTTCGAGCGCTTCCCGCTCGTCAAGCCAACGGGGTTCCGCGAATACGACGCGCGCTGGCTGTTCCCGGAAGAAATCAACCTGATGGGCCTCAATGCCGTCGGCATGGGGCTGGCGACGTTGTTTCAGCGCCGCGGCGTTC
The DNA here is from genome assembly GCA_043740265.1 of Hyphomicrobium sp. Lineage (GTDB taxonomy): Bacteria > Pseudomonadota > Alphaproteobacteria > Rhizobiales > Hyphomicrobiaceae > Hyphomicrobium_B. The sequence goes on along the minus strand of JAYUCQ010000236.1, from coordinate 5,571 downwards.
CAAAACGCATCGTTGTCGGCCATGATTACCGCTCGTACTCGGGCCAGGTAAAGCAAGCCTTGATCACTGGACTTCTCGCTGGCGGCGCGGAAGTTCACGACATCGGCCTCGCCTTGTCACCGATGGCCTACTACGCTCAATTCGCGCTCGACGTCGAAGGCGTCGCCATGGTGACCGCCAGCCACAACGACAACGGCTGGACCGGCATCAAGATGGGCCTCTCGCGGCCACTGACGTTCGGGCCCGACGACATGCTGCAGCTCAAAGACATCGTGCTCAACGGCACGTTTGAGACAAAAGCCGGCGGACGCTACATCTTCGTCGCCGATATGGCCGAGCGCTATATCAAGTCGCTGACCGACCGGCCAAAACTCAAGCGCAAACTCAAAGTCGTCGCGGCCTGCGGTAACGGCACGGCCGGCGCGTTCGCGACGCAGGTTTTAGAAGCGGCCGGATGCGAAGTCGTACCGCTGCACACCGATCTCGATTATAATTTTCCGCACCACAACCCGAACCCGGAAGATATGGCGATGCTGCGCGCCGTCTCGGCCAAGGTGCTTGAGACGCGGGCCGACGTTGGGCTCGCCTTCGATGGCGACGGCGATCGTTGCGGTGTCGTCGCCAATGACGGTCATGAAATTTTTGCCGACAAGGTTGGCGTCATGCTGGCCCGCGATATCTCTGCGATCCACAAAAATGCGACATTTGTGGTCGACGTCAAATCAACGGGCTTGTTCACGACCGACCCGGTCTTGATCGCCAACGGCGCCAAGACGACATATTGGAAGACTGGCCACAGCTACATCAAGCGCTTTAATTTCGAGAACAAGACGCTTGTCGGCTTTGAAAAATCCGGCCACTTCTTCTTCAATACGCCGCTCGGACGGGGATATGACGATGGCCTCGTCGCGGCGCTGGCGGTTTGCGACATGCTCGATCGAGCGCCCACCAAGACGATGGTTGATCTGCGTGATGCGCTACCCAAAACCTGGGGCTCACCAACCATGTCTCCGCACTGCGGCGATGAAGTCAAATACGGCGTCGTCGATCGCGTCATCGAACACTACACGCGCCAGCATCAAACTGGTGCCAAGGTGGCCGGCCAGAAGATCCGCGAGCTCATCACCGTCAACGGCGTTCGTGTTGTACTCGAGGACGGCACCTGGGGCTTGATCCGCGCATCGTCGAATAAGCCGGAGTTGGTTGTCGTGGTCGAAAGCCCGACGGCGGAAGCCAACATGAAAGCGATCTTCAAGGACCTCGATCAAACCCTGGCGCGCTTTCCAGAAGTCGGCGAATACAATCAGAAGATCGCGGTGTAACGCGCGTCAGCCCACCAGCGTCCACAAAAACCGCGCCACAACACAGGTGAGAAACACTGCAAATGCGATTTCCAGATTGCGTTTCGGGATGGCGTGGGCGGCACGAACGCCAAACGGCACGGCCAGCATGCTGGTTGGAATAATGAGCGCCGCCGCAAGCAAATTGACATAGCCGAGCGAAAACGGCGGGCGGCCGATCGCATCCCATCCGGCCCAAACAAAGCCCAGCGCACCGGGAATGGCGATGATGGGGCCGAAGCCGGAAGACGTTGCCACAGCTTGCAATATTGGAGTGCCGTAGAGCGTCAACAACGCCACGACGAACATGCCTCCGCCGATACTCATCAAAGCCGACACCAGGCCGATGAAAACCGCCGTAGCTTCAACAGCTTTGTTCGCCGGCAGTTTGTCACCCAGCCGCCAGGTGTCGCGCCCGAGCGCCATTTTCAATGCGATAAGGCTGCCAGCCATCACCCACACCCATTTGAGTGCCGCAGCGCTGGCAAATTTTGCGCTGACGACGCCGAGCACGACACCGGCAGCGACCCACGGCGCTAAGCGCCGCCACACCACCATATCAACGGCGGCCATGGCGTAATGACCGGAGAATGATCGAAGCGCGGTTGGTACAATGACCGCAAGGGACGTGCCTAGAACCATGTGCATGTGCACCGCTTCATCGACGCCGACAAACCGGAAAAGCTCGTAGAGGACAGGAACGAGAATAGCCCCGCCGCCGACACCGAGAAGGCCCGCAAGAAAACCCGTGACAATACCGGCACCAGCCATCGCCGCTGCGAGCCCCGCCACCTCGCCGATCGGCATGCTGATATCCAAAGCCGCCCAATCCTATTCCGCCGCCAATGGCATGAGCGCATCGGCGGCGTGCATTCCTTCCGCAAGGTGCATAGCCTGAATGAGAATGTCTGCCGCCGCGTTTGGCTTTACGGCTTGCTCACTCAAGAGGCGTCTATATTGACGTCCGCGCGGGCGCCCGTGATAGAGCCCAAGGACGTGGCGCGTGATATTGGAGAGCCGCCCGCCCGCTGCAATATGACGTTCCGCATAGGGTACCAGCGCCGTTAGGGCTTCAGCCCTTTGACGGACCGGCAGCGCGCCATCAAAGTAGCGTTGATCGACGGCGCTTAACATCGCGGGATCTTTATAGGCGGCACGGCCGAGCATCACGCCATCAACGTGTTTCAAATGCCCGTCGCATTCGTCCAGTGTTTCGATACCGCCATTGATGATAATCTCGAGGTTCGGCATCGCGGCTTTCAGACGGTAGACGCGGGCGTAGTCAAGCGGCGGCACTTCGCGGTTTTCTTTCGGCGATAATCCTTTCAGCCAGGCTTTGCGGGCGTGTATGATGAAGGTTGCACAACCTGCACCCGCGACTGTCTCGACGAAGCGCTGTAAGTCTGCTTCCTCGTCCTGATCGTCGATACCAATGCGGCACTTGACGGTAACGGGAATTGCGACGCGCGCCTTCATGGCCGCAACGGACTGGGCAACGAGTTTTGGTTCGGCCATCAAGCACGCACCGAAGCGGCCTTCCTGCACGCGGTCCGACGGACAGCCGACATTGAGATTGATTTCGTCATAGCCAAAGTCGGCGCCTATCGCCGCCGCGTCCGCCAGCTTCAGCGCGTCCGAGCCGCCGAGTTGGAGAGCGACGGGATGTTCGTCCGGCGAAAAGCCAATCAACCGTTCCCGATCGCCGCGCAGAATAGCGTCTGCCGTCACCATCTCGGTGTAGAGAAGTGCATGCCGCGTCAGTTGACGGTGGAAGACGCGGCAATGCCGGTCCGTCCAATCCATCATCGGGGCGACACAGAATTTGCGACTTAAGTTCTTCATATTGCTAAGTAATTTATGTTCCGGTTGTTCCAATACTTGGTTGCATGGATCAGCATTGGCAAGCCGTTACGAGGAGGTAGCTTACCATTGTAAAACTAAGCAATGCGCACTTTTGTCCTACTGCACTGGAAGGTAGCCGCACCATCGCCGTGCTGGATTTGCCGCGTCTCCAAGCGATTTCTGAGCGTTCCGGCGGCTGAATTCTAATTTACTGCCGGCGCGAACCCGGGCAATCACTGCACACGTCCATCCCTTGGCGTGCCTGCCTCAAAGCGACGATGGACTGCCGGCAGCAGCGCGGGTGATCGCTTTTCATCACCCAGTCTTGTAACTGCGCCAGGTCAGACGCGGTTAGCATTTCGCGGGCCTCAGGAAGCACAACCGTGTTTTCCCAGGCAATATGCCGCCGCTGACTTTTGAAAAAACCACGCAGCATGTAGCCTAGCATATCCGGATTGGCCGGACTTGACGCTTTGATGGCGTCCCGCAGGGCATCCGTGATCTCAGGGAGCGTCGAGCCGTTACGATCGTGTTCATGCTCAAAGCAATCGAGCGCCAAATGCAGCGGATGATCATGCGCTGCCCGCTGACGCAACAGCGGGAATAGGGCTTCTTCTTCCAAGCGCATATGGCTGGGCAGGCCGTTTTCGAGCATGGAAATCGAGACGAGCGCCAGCGACGTGTCGAACTGATGCGGCAGCCGGTCGGCAATCGCTTCCAGCAAATCACACAACTCGTTCTGCAGCGCGTGCACCTCGCGCAAAATGCCGAGCGGGTCAGGCACAAGACAGGTTGCTTCGTCTTTATTAGACGGGACGCGATGCGGCGGAGATGACCGCGGTTGGCTCATTCTTTCCCTTGCGGCCTGTCCCTTGCGGCGCCCTTGGCCCTATCCGGCCGTCCCATTGCGTCCCGGGTGCGACGATCCCACTACGCAACACCTGTATCCACCTTGATCCAAATCAAGGCCGCACAAGCGCGGTTGGCGAATTGATCAAAGGATGGGCGGCTAACGCCTCAGGCTCAACGATCAATGGGGGAACGTCGTGGCGGATACGGCAGTTGAACGCTCAGCGCTTGGGGATTCTCTCGCGATCGGCAGCGGCATCTTGTGCGGTGTCATTGGACTGATATTGGCGTTTGCAGGCCATGACCAAGCGATCAGTTTTCACGGCACGGTTTTGGCACTGGCAAGCGCCGCCGCTCTGTATTTCGTTGGTACGCATCCGACCGATGCGAAGGCCGACAGAGCTGAGGGATATTTTGACGGTCCTGTGCGCATCGCCACCATCGCGTGCGTCGGCTGGGGCGTGGTCGGCTTTTTGGCCGGCGATATTCTGGCCTGGCAACTGGCTTTCCCGGCCTTAAATCTCGATCTGCCGTGGACAAACTTCGGGCGGTTGAGGCCGGTGCACACATCGGCTGTCATTTTCGCATTTGGCGGCAACGCTCTGATCGCCACATCGCTCTATGTCGTGCAGCGGACATCGCGCGCGCGCCTCGCCGGTAAGTGGGCGCCGTGGTTTGTCGTTTGGGGATACCAGCTGTTCATCGTGCTGGCTGCGTCTGGCTATGTTCTCGGCGTCACACAAGGCAAGGAATACGCTGAGCCGGAATGGTACGTTGATATTTGGCTGACGGTGGTCTGGGTTGCTTATCTGCTCGTCTTCCTCGCCACACTCTACAAGCGCGAAGAACCACACATTTACGTAGCCAACTGGTTTTATCTCGCATTCATCGTCACAGTGGCGATGCTGCACATCATCAACAACTTATCCATTCCGGTGTCGCTGCTCGATAGCCAAAGCTATTCGCTGTTTGCTGGCGTGCAAGGCGCCATGACGCAGTGGTGGTATGGGCACAACGCCGTTGGGTTCTTCCTGACGGCCGGGTTCCTCGGCATCATGTACTACTTCATTCCCAAGCGCGTCGAGCGGCCGGTTTATTCCTACCGCCTCTCTATCGTACACTTCTGGTCGCTGATCTTTCTCTATATTTGGGCCGGCCCCCATCACTTGCACTATACGGCACTGCCCGACTGGGCGCAGACACTCGGCATGACGTTTTCAATCATGCTGTGGATGCCGTCATGGGGCGGCATGATCAACGGCTTGATGACGCTATCGGGCGCATGGGATCGGCTGCGCACCGACCCCGTCGTCCGCCTTCTCGTGGTGTCTGTCGCGTTCTACGGCATGTCGACATTCGAAGGCCCGCTGATGGCGATCAAGGCGGTCAACTCGCTGTCGCACTATACGGATTGGACGATCGGTCACGTGCATTCCGGCGCGCTTGGCTGGGTCGGCATGGTGTCGTTCGGTGCGATCTATTGCATGGTTCCGTGGCTGTGGAAGCGGGAAGGCCTGTACTCGATGCGTATGGTCGAGTG
>JAYUCQ010000235.1:0-1873 GCA_043740265.1 Hyphomicrobium sp. | reverse complement strand
TCAGCTCAACGCCGCGCGCCGTGACGAACCAGCGGCCATTTTCACATACGGCGAAGCCGAGCTGCGAGAGTTTGGTTGCAGCACACGTTGCAAGCGGCGAAAACACCGTGCGCGGCATTGCCACCAGCAATTCCAGAACCGCAATCTCGGTATCGTTCAGCGCTTCCATAACTTGGTGACCATCACTCTACGTTTTGCACACTCAACGCACTTCAGTCTAAACGTACTGCACTCTCAACTTCGACGAAGCAGGCGGACGATGCTGACCTTGTGATCCGGCATCGCCCGCCGCGCTTCGTTCCGCGCCTCGCTTTTGGGGGGCAATCACAGTGGCAAGGTCAGGAGACGGGGGACCGGGGGAGCCAGAGTGACGGGAAGCGGATCGCGGTGAGCATATTCAGACCCTGAAAATGCCGTTCGTCCACAGCATCCACGGCGTAGGTTCTATGCCAAAAGAAAGAGATACGAGCTAACGGGCTCAAAATACTGGGATATATTGAATGACGAGGCATTTAACGAAGCTGTGGATAATTCTGCATCGTGGGTTGTTGATAGCGTTTAGGACTGAAAGCCACAGTTGGCGGACGATTCCCGGAGGCTTTGTGGAGTGCCGGAGGTAACGTGGGCCGGCGCGAAGGCGAACTGAAGTTATGACAAAAACGTCCAACACCTCGAGACTTGCGCCAGCAGCGATCCTTGCCGCCGCGGCGGGCCTGGCGCTGCTTGTTTTTGGCTTCAGTTTGTCGTTGCAACCGGCCTCAACCGGTTTCACGCTCGATGCCATTGAAGCCGATGTCAGCAAACGCTTTCAAGAAGTGGCGCAGATTTCTGCCGATGATTTGGCGGCGAAGATGCAGTCTTCTAAGCCGCCGCTGCTGTTTGATGTTCGCGAAGAGGCGGAATATCGCGTCAGCCATTTGAGCGGGGCGGACCGCGTTGATCCGGAGACTGCGGCAGAAGCCTTCATTGCAAAGTACGGCGCGACGGCTGCCGGCCGCGACGTGGTTTTTTATTGTTCAGTTGGCATGCGAAGCTCCGGCCTTGCGGCAGAAGTGCAGGAAGGCCTTGTGAAAGCTGGAGCGTTGAGCGTCGCCAACCTGCGTGGCGGAATTTTCAGCTGGCACAACGCGCGACGCCCGCTGGTTGATGCCAACGGTGCGACGGATTTTGTGCACCCCTACAACGACAAGTGGGGTGCCTTGGTGGCGCGGCACGAATTTGTTCGGACGGGGAACTAATCTTCCAGCACGCGCCGGGCGGCTTGGTCGGGGGTCATCGTTCCGGACAGAACAGAATCCGCCAGTGGGTCAAGGCCGCTTTTGCCGCCAGACTTAATGCGCTGGGAAACCAGATCGGATGCGGCCCGCGCGATCAGATAGCGGGCTCTGCGGCGGCGGCGGGAAATTGCCGGTTCTGCCGACACGCGGCGGCCAATCTCGTCCAAAGTCTCGACAAGTTTTGCAACGCCGTCGCCGTTGAGTGCGCTGGTTTTCAGAACTGGAACTTTGTCAGAGGCCATCGCCCGGATTGAGAGCGCGCCAAGCAATTGCTGCATGGTTTGTTCAGCGCCCGGCCGGTCGCCCTTGTTGACGACAAGAACGTCGGCGATTTCGAGCAGGCCGGATTTCATCGCTTGAATATCATCGCCAAGTCCCGGCGCTGAAATGACGACGCGAATATCGGCGACTTCGGCAACGTCGATTTCGCTTTGTCCGGTCCCGACGGTTTCGAGCAGGATGATGTCGAAGCCTGCCCCATCCAGCGCGTCGATGATGCGCACGGCGGCGGGTGAAAGGCCGCCCAAATAGCCGCGCGAGGCGAGCGAACGCACGAATACGCCATCGTCATCGAGCGCCGCTGTCATGCGAATACG
>JAYUCQ010000234.1:0-4648 GCA_043740265.1 Hyphomicrobium sp. | reverse complement strand
TTCGTCGATCCGATGTCGATCCAGGTTCCGCGCGAGCGCAAACTGGAAGGCAAGGATCTCCAAGACTTCCAGAAGGAACGCGCCCGCATCGACGAGCTGATGCGCCGCGCGCCGGTGATGACGGCGAATAAGTAAAAACTGTCATCCCGGGTGAGCCCACTTGCGAGGCCCGGGACCCAGCTTTCGCTTTCAGAAATTGTTTCTTTTTTCTGGGGCCCGGCCCTCCGCTGCGCTGCGGCTGGGGTGACACCGAACATCAAGCCGCCGCTTTCACCGGCCAGCCGTTGATAGTCGGCGCGCTTACCTAAAGGATCTGAGGCACCGCTCGCCCGTAAATGACGCGCGCAGGTCAATCTGCCGAGCCGCGCAGCGTGCTACTCCGGCCGACCGGTAATGCTCCAGACCGGAGTGCGCGAGGTTAAGGCCGAATCGTCCGCCCGTCACGTCAGTCTGCGTCACGCGCAACCCTCGTGACTTACTTCTCCGGGGCAGCCATCGGGGTCAGCTCGGCAGCCGTCTTCGCTGCCTTCTCGATGTCTTCCTTGGGCATCGCGATCAGGCCCTTCTTGACCAGGTAGCCGTCCTCACCGATCGTCTTGGGCGAGACGTACTCGGCAAGGAACTCCTTCATGCCCGGGATCACGCCGACATGGGCCTTCTTCACATAGATGAAGAGCGAACGCGAGCCTGGGTACTTGCCGCTCGCGATGCTCTCGTAGGTGGCTGCAACGCCGCCGACCTGGATGCTCTTGATCTTTGCAGTGTTCTCCTCGAGATACGAGAAGCCGAAAATGCCGATAGCGTTCGGGTTGGCCTCGAGCTTCTGCACGATCAGGTTGTCGTTCTCTCCAGCTTCGACGTAAGCGCCGTCTTGACGGAGGGTTTTCCAGACTTTTTCGTAGTTCTTGGTGCCGCTCTTCTCGTCCGCGTCCTTCATGTCCCGGAGTGCGCCGAACCCTTTGGCGCCCTTTTCCATGATAAGTTCAAGGAACGCATCGCGCGTGCCGGAGGTTGGTGGGGGGCCGAGAACCTCGATCTTGGTCGCGGGGAGCTCCGGATAGACGTCTTGCCAGTTCTTGTTCGGGTTCGGGATGAAGTTCAAGTTCTCGTCGTGAATTTCTTTCGCGAGGGCCACGAAGAGCTCTTCCTGCGACACGTTGAAGTCGGGGCTGCTCTTGGAGTGTGCGAGCACAATGCCGTCAAGACCGAACTTGATCTCGACGATGTCCGTGACGCCGTTCTGTTGGCAGAGCTCGAATTCGGCCTTCTTCATCGGACGCGACGCGTTGGCGATGTCGGGCGTTTCCTCACCGGCGCCGGCGCAGAACAGCTTTATGCCGCCGCCTGTGCCAGTCGACTCCACGACCGGCGTTTTGCCGCCGCTCGCCTTGCCGAACTGCTCGGCGACTGCGGTGGTAAAGGGGTAAACTGTCGACGAGCCAACGGCGCGGATTTGGTCGCGCGCGAACGCCGCGGTCGAGAGAGCCGAAGCCGCCGCGATTGTGATCGCAGCCAAGGTCAGACCATTCTTGAAATTGCCAATCTTGAAACTAGGTGCCATGGGGCCTCGAAAACTTCAACAGGTGGTTACCGGGGAGCGCATTGATTCCGGCCATTTTGCGCGCTCGGCGGCGTCTCTACCGGACCCAAATAAAAGTTTTATGACGGTCTAGCGTCGAGTCGCGCCGCTTGCTAATTGCCCAGACTTTGACGCGCGGGGCTAAGGCCGAATCGGCCTCCCAGGGTGTCATCTGCTCGTCATGTCGGTTTCGCAAAAGCTGGCGCGGGCTTGCGGGGAGGCAAAGGCGGAACCAGCGGCTCTTACGTAGTGTTTAGAAAGAGGAACGCTCATGAACAAGACGATCATACTCGCAGCTTTGTTCGGCCTGTCGTTTGCATCGAATGCATTCGCCGCTGACGATTGCATAGTGCACTACAACCGCACCGCCTGTGCTGGTAAGGAAGACGAATCCTACAGTAAGTGCGGTGGATCGCAGCAATGCGACAAGAACGAAGACGCATCCACGGAAGCGGCTTGCATCGCAGCCGCGAAGGCTGCTTGCGCGAATTCTCGCCTGGAAATCACCAAGTCCAAGCGCATTACCGCAAGGTTCAATGGTAAGGCGCTTGCGGGCCCCTACGGCGGGAGTTTCTGCGCCCCCAACCGCCCCGACTTCAACAAGTGCAAGAAATAGTAGACGACCGTCGCTGCAAAGAACTGGAAGAAGCGGAGGCCGGGCTCATTCCGGTCTCCGGTCTCCGCTCACTGCACATTCACGCCGCAGCCTTCACAGGCCAGCCGTTGATCGTCAGCTCGCCGTCACGCACCGAGACGGTGACGTGATCGCCATCCTTGACGCCGCCCGCCAGGATCTGTTCGGCCAGCGGGTCTTGCACGTTGCGCTGGATGACCCTCTTCAGAGGCCGCGCCCCATAGGCCGGGTCATAGCCGCGATTGGCGAGCCAAGACCGCGCCGCATCATCAAGCGTGATCGTGATCTTGCGATCGGAGAGCAGCTTGGTGAGACGACCCATCTGAATATCGACGATTTTGCTCATATCGGCGCGCTGCAAGCGGTGGAAGACAATAATCTCGTCAAGCCGGTTGAGGAACTCGGGCCGGAAGCGTGACCTAACTTCGCTCATCACCTCGTCGCGCACCGCGTCGGTATCTTCGCCTTCCTTCTGCTCGACGAGATACTGCGCGCCGATGTTCGACGTCAGAATGATCAGCGTATTCTTGAAGTCGACCGTGCGTCCCTGGCCGTCCGTCAAGCGCCCGTCATCGAGCACCTGCAGCAGCACGTTGAACACGTCCGGATGCGCCTTCTCGATCTCATCGAACAAGATGACTTGATATGGCCGGCGGCGCACGGCTTCGGTCAACGCGCCACCTTCTTCATAGCCGACGTAACCCGGTGGCGCGCCAATCAATCGCGCGACCGAGTGCTTTTCCATGTATTCCGACATGTCGATGCGTTGCAACGCCGTGTCATCGTCAAACAGAAAACCTGCCAGCGCTTTTGTCAGCTCGGTCTTGCCGACGCCAGTCGGACCGAGAAACATAAACGAGCCGATCGGCCGGTTCGGGTCCTGCAATCCAGCACGCGCCCGGCGCACCGCGGTTGAGACCGCAATGGTCGCTTCTTTCTGGCCGATGACGCGCTTTGCCAGTGCATCTTCCATTTTCAAAAGCTTGTCGCGTTCGCCTTCGAGCATCTTTTCGACGGGCACACCAGTCCAGCGCGAAACGATCTGCGCGATCTGATCCGGCGTCACGGCCTCTTCGAGCATTGCGCCTTTACCGTCCTGGCCTTCGATTGCCGCGAGCTTTTTCTCTAGACCGTCGATGACGCTATACTTCAGCTCGCCAGCACGATTGTAGTCGCCCTTGCGCTGCGCCTGCTCAAGTTCAATGCGCGCCGCATCGAGCTGTTCCTTCAGCTTTTGCGCCGAGCCGAGTTTGTTCTTCTCAGCCTCCCAGCGCTGCGTCATGGCCTTCGAGGATTCCTCTAAGCCGGCGATGGATTTCTCCAGCGTCTTCAGCCGGTCCTTCGACGCCGCGTCGGTTTCCTTCTTCAAGGCTTCACGCTCGATCATCATTTGCATGAGATCGCGATCAATGACGTCAAGTTCTTCCGGCTTTGAATCCACCTGCATACGTAACCGTGACGACGCTTCATCCATCAGGTCGATGGCCTTGTCCGGCAGGAAGCGGTCGGTGATGTAGCGATGCGACATGGTCGCGGCCGCAACCAGCGCGCTATCTGTAATGCGCACGCCGTGATGCAGTTCGTACTTCTCTTTCAGGCCGCGCAAAATCGAGATGGTGTCTTCGACTGACGGCTCGTTGACAAACACCGGCTGAAAACGCCGGGCCAAGGCCGCGTCTTTCTCGATGTGCTTGCGGTATTCGTCCAGAGTTGTTGCGCCGACGCAATGCAATTCGCCGCGCGCCAAGGCAGGCTTCAAAAGATTACCCGCATCCATCGCGCCTTCGGATTTTCCGGCGCCGACAATGGTATGCAATTCATCGATGAACAGGATCACGCCCCCGGCTTCCGACTGGACTTCGGACAAAACTGATTTCAACCGTTCCTCGAATTCGCCGCGGTATTTGGCACCCGCGATGAGCGAGCCCATGTCGAGAGACAGGAGCTTTTTGTGCTTCAAACTTTCCGGCACGTCACCCTGGACGATGCGCAAGGCCAAGCCTTCGGCAATCGCCGTTTTGCCAACGCCGGGTTCGCCAATTAGCACGGGATTGTTCTTCGTGCGGCGAGAGAGAACCTGAATCGTGCGCCTGATCTCCTCATCGCGGCCGATGACGGGGTCAAGCTTGCCGGATGCAGCCGCTTCGGTCAGATCGCGCGTGTATTTCTTCAGCGCATCATAGGCCTGTTCCGCGCCAGCGTTGTCTGCCGTGCGGCCTTTGCGGATATCATTGATCGCAGTGTTGAGTTTTTCAGCTGTGACGCCAGCTTCCCGCAGCGCCTTGCCAGCGTCGGTTGCGGTGTCAACGGCGATGGCCAGCAGCAAGCGTTCGGCGGTGACGAATTTATCGGATGCCTTGTCGGCGGCTTTCTCGGCGGCGTCAAACATGCGCGCCGTATCGGCGCCCAAATAGACTTGACCGCTTCCACCTGTG
>JAYUCQ010000233.1:0-4656 GCA_043740265.1 Hyphomicrobium sp. | reverse complement strand
TAGCAGCTTCTGGAGATTTATAAAACCGCGACGCGGCGCTGCCACAGCCAAAGCAGCGGCACAACGCCCAGTTCCATGACCAGCGCCAACTGCATCGGCAGCGACGGCCAGCCATCAGCCAGCACGCCATACAAGCGCCCCAGCCCGCCGGCAACGACAATACCGCTCAAAAGCGTCGCCCGGGCACGATGCTTTTCGATATTTGGAATGATCGAGACAAATCCCAGACCGATGCCAAACAACAGGCCGGAGAGATAGCGCATGTGGCTATCGAGCGTCACATCAGCGGCGTGGCCGAGCATGCCAGCACCCTGAAGCATACCCAGAAGGCCGCCGGTCAACGGCACCAGGCATCCGAGCCCTATGGCCACTTGCAACAGCCGCCGCTCTGTATATTTTTCAATCATGCCGCCCCAATTCCCGTCTTTCCATTCTTGGCTGACCATCATCAGTTGAGTGTTGTCTACGTGTGCCGCACGCCGCGGGTTTCCGTTGCCACCAGCCAAATCGGCATGACAGAAACCATTTATTAACCTTTGGGTAAACTTTTAGCCGCACCCTTGCCGCTCTGCAGCCCATGGAGACGGTTATGATTCGTCACGCGAACATGGAAGTGCGTTTTGTCATGACTTTGAGTCTCTTATCCTGGGCCGCCGCTGCCCTGTTGACAGGAGCTGTTCTCTTCGCGACCGGAGCGAACGCCGCCAGCACGCGGGTCAAACTCGCCTGCGCCAACGACTACTTCGCTCATTGCAGCAGATTTTCGCCCAACAGCCAGCAGACGCGCGACTGTATGCGGGAGATCGGCGAAAACCTGTCGAAACGCTGCGTCAACGCTCTGGTTGCTGACGGTGAAGTCTCCGACCAGGAAGTCGCAGAGCATACGCCGCGCAAACACAACGACGACGACAACTAAGCACGGCAGAATTAGTTGGCAGGCAGGTCAAAATCGCTTGCGTAGCACTTCTGGCCAATCATTTGCCAACCACGCAAAAGCCCAATAGTCTGTCAGACGTCGTCGTAGATCGGGCGTTGGACTAGCGCTGCCCGCCCTGCGGCCGCGATGGGTGGGGATGGTTATGTTTGAGTGGTTGGATGTTTTGCGCGCGATGCTTGGCAAAGGCGTTGCGGAAGTTGTCGTGGCCGTGCTGTCTCTGATTGCACTGGCAATAGTCCAAAAAATTTACAAGTTGGCGAGGCAGATTTACGACTACATGCGGCGACTGGCCCGCGCCCGATCTGCCATTGCCCGCAAGAAGACGCCAACCGGCAATGTTGAAGGTGACGGGATTTGGCTTTCTCAGCCCGCGATTTTTTCTTCAGACCCAGCGTATTCCACTGCCATTGCCGCCAGCAAAATATTGGTCGTGGCAAACGCAAAAGGCGGTGTCGGCAAAACGACCACGGCCGCCAATATCGGTGCGTTCCTTGCGGACCTTGCAGAGAACTTCCCAAGACCCATTCTGCTAATAGACCTCGACTTCCAGGGCACGCTATCGTCAATGAGCATTGCCAACCCGAGTTGGGTGCCACCTGCTGGAACAGACTCCGAAGCGAACCGGCTTATCAGTGGCGAAATTGATGCGCAGAGCGTTGCGGCTACCGGCCGGTCGGCCAATGGGCAGCAAAATTTGCGCCTGATTCCGTCGTACTACGACTTGGCGCAGGCTGAAAACCGGATCATGATTGAGTGGCTGATCGGCGACGTTAAGGATGACGTGCGCTTCAGGCTAGCCAAAGTGTTGCACGATCCGGTGGTTAGAAACGCTTTCAGTTTGATCATTATCGACTGCGCCCCGCGATTTACAACGTCGACAATCCAGGCGTTGGCTGCGGGGACGCATTTGCTCATTCCCACCATATTGGATGATCCGTCAACAGAGGCGGTGGTTACCTTTGTTAGGCAGGTCGAGACGTTCAGGGATGCCGGTATATGCCCGAATATCAAATACATAGGTATTTCCTGCTCGCTAAGACACATTGGCAAATTCGATGCCGCATTGAGGAGTCTCAAGGCCAGATTGGCAGAAATTCATAACCCAAATGGCGCGGGACCTCTTGTAGATGTACTTCCCGAGAATACATTTCTCCCACAATCTGTGCGCTTCTCGAATGCTGTCAGCCAGGGCGGAATCGCGTATGCTGTGATGGGCAACTCGTCCGGGGCCAAGGTCATTAAGAGCAAAATAAAAGCGCTCGCAGCAATCGTGCAAGAGAGGATGCGATAGCCATGAAATCAAAAGATTTCGCTGCCCTCACCTCTGAGTTGCCTGAGGTTCTGCGAGACAACGGCGCTATGCTTGCCGCTGATGCTTGGCAGAAGTTTGCTGGCGTTTTTAATGCGAAGCCCGTGGCCAATGTTTCTGAGATTTGCAAGTCTGTGTCCGGCATTCCGCCTGATCTGTCCCCGGTGAGCAATAATCAGCCGCGTGTGAAACTGATTATGCAAAGCATTCCGGCTCTCGATCGCCTATTCACAAAAATTGGCAAGGCCGCGTTAGCCAAGGATCTTCGCTCGATTGCGAACGCGATTGCTCCGTTTGCGGATATGGACGTTTCGGATTTCTCCGCACGAGTTACGGCGCGACTGATGCAACCAGCCGCCAAGAAGAAACCGGGACCCAATTTGGAGCTCGTTGATCGCTACGTCGCGGCGCTTGAGCAGACGTATCGCGACGAAGCGGCGTTCAAACTGGCATACGCCGCGTTGAAGGCCGATCAGAGCGCGAAGGCACCCGAAGTCAAAGAGATTGCCAAGCGCTTTGCCGGCGCCGGTGGCAAAAACAAAGTGGAATCGCTCAAATTCATTTGGCACCGCCACGAGGTCATTTTGATCGACCGAGCTAAAGACGCCGCAACGGCAGGCCGGACTGCGGCGTAACGATTGAATTTTGAAAGCAAAGTTAGCAGTTTCGTCTTGACCTTTCGGGTCCGCCGCTCTTTATCTGCGTCCACCAGCCGGCCGGACGGCCGCTGCCGGAATGTTATGGCTTGAGCGCATCCTAAAGGTTCCTTGAGCGGCAACTCAACCGGTGGAGGAAAGTCCGGGCTCCTTGAAGAAGCGGTGGCGGCTAACGGCCGCCGGGGGCAACCCCAGGGACAGTGCCACAGAAAACAAACCTCCTTACGCTTCGGCAAAAGGGAAGGGTGAAACGGTGCGGTAAGAGCGCACCGCGCGGCTGGTAACAGTCGCGGCAGGGCAAACCCCACCGGGAGCAAGATCAAATAGGGGTGGCCTGACGTGCACGATCCTTTGTGTGCTCCGCACACGGGGGAAACCTTGCGACGTCGAGCCCATCTTCAGGCCCGCCACCCGGGTTGATTGCTTGAGGCGCATGGCAACATGCGTCCCAGATGAATGGCCGTCGCGGGTGGCACGCAAGTGCCGCCCAAACAGAACCCGGCTTACAGGCCGGCTGGTATTTTATTCTCTCAGTTGCGCATTACAATTCTCCTTGCGGCGGCCACTGCCCCCTCCCCACAACGTCATTCCCGCGTCGCACAGCGATCGTGCGGAACGCGCGACAGGCGGGAACCCAGTCAAGCGGCAGCACATTCATTTTATCGGCGGAGCGTGGCGTGGCTGCATGTCGGGGCACCGCTCGAATCCGGTTGCGGCCACTTGTCGTGGGTCCCGTCCGCATTTCCGGAGGCTCCGCCTCCGGCGACGGGATGACGTTTTTCTTGGGCGCTGGCTCAATGCCCCGGCGCTTCCGGCCGGCTCGACGAAGGAGAGTCGGAAGCGCCCATAAAAAAAGGCGGCAAGAGCATCTAGCTCCAACCACCCACACGTCCGACCATACGAATAAACTACCACAGGAGCGTCACGCTGTCGAGCAAAACCTATAGTAAACGTTGCGTTTTTCCGTTCACCAATCTTATTAAGTCTGCTTGAGCCCGGCGGTCAGAACCTTGCCTTTGTCGTCATCCTCGAACGTGTTTGCCGCCTCGCGAACGCGTTCGGGGATCCAGCGCAAAACTGCTATCGCGAAATATATTGTGCCTTCGGCGATCCATTCGCTGGATCCCCAAACCGCGACGCGGTTGAAGGCGCCGCATGCGATTTGAGGATGACGAACTATCAAAACCGCTTCAGCAACCGGTCGATATAATCCAGTTCGCTCGGCGGACGCAGACTCTCACCCGAACGCTTGCGCAGCTCTTCGAGAATTTCGCGCGCCCGCTGCGCTTCAATCGCATCCGGCACTTTGACCGACGTGCCGAGATCAGGCCCTTCGGATTTTTGCGGACGGCCAAGCGGGTCGCGTGGCGTATCACCACCGCGGCCCATCTTCTGCTGCGCGTTCTTCTGCATCTGCTCGGCCATCTGCTTGGCGCTCTGGCGCATTTGTTCCAGCGCTTCGCCCTGCTGCTCGGCGGCTTCTTCTAACTCTTTCTTACCAAGCGCATCTTCGGCCTTGTCCATCGCATCGCCTGCTTGACCAAGCTTATCGGGATCACCAGCGCCCATCTGCTCCAAATCTTTTTTCAACTGATCGAGCTGCTTGCGCAGCTGCGCTTGCCGGTCTGCAAGATTGCCTTTGTCCTTGCCGCGCTTCTGGCCTTGCTTGTCGCCGCCTTCGCCTTCCTTGCCTTCGCCCATCTGATCGCCGCCCTCTTGGCCGGGATCGCTGCCATTCTGGCTCTTTTGCTGGC
>JAYUCQ010000232.1:0-11285 GCA_043740265.1 Hyphomicrobium sp. | reverse complement strand
CTCGCAATCAGTGGACGGTCATTTGAGATAAACTCTGCAAACAGCGTGATTAGAAACAGCGCCGAGAAAATCTGGAATGAGCGATAGCCGAGCTTATGGGCTTTGAATCGGGCGAGGCGGCGCTGATTGACGGGCGATAGCGTCCAGCCAAAATTGTTGGCGGCGCGCTGGAACATGCCTTTCAGCCGCGGCGGCGCGGGCTTTATGTCAGGTAGCGTGCCGGTCTTCTGGTCCATATCGCTTAGACCTCCCGCGTTTCAAAGTCGATGCGCGGATCAACGAGGGTATAGACAAAATCCGTGACGATGCCGACGATCAAGCCAACGAGCGAGAAAATGTACAGCGACGCAAAGACAACCGGGTAGTCGCGCTTTTCGATGCTTTCGAACGACAACAAGCCCAGGCCATCGAGTGAGAAAATCGTTTCGATCAGTAGCGCACCTGAGAAAAACGCGCCAATGAATGCTGCTGGAAAACCGGATATGATCAGCAGCATGGCGTTGCGGAAAACGTGACCGTAGAGCACTTGGCTTTCATTCAATCCCTTGGCGCGAGCTGCCACAACATATTGCTTGCGGATTTCGTCCAGAAACGAGTTTTTGGTCAGAAACGTCATCGCCGTAAACGAGCCGACAGCCATGGCGATCATCGGCAGCGTCAAATGCCAGAAGTAGTCTTTGACCTTGCCGAACGAAGACAATTGATCCCAGTTGTCGGAAAACAAGCCGCGCGATGGGAACCACTGTAAGAAGGAGGATCCGGCAAACAAAATCAGCAACAGCACCGCGAACAAAAAGCCTGGAATGGCATAGCCGAGAACCAGCACGGCGCTAGTCCAGGCATCGAACTTTGATCCATCGTTGACGGCCTTGCGGATGCCAAGCGGGATCGAAATCAGATACGTCAGCAGCGTCATCCAAATGCCAAGCGAAATCGAAACCGGCAGCTTCTCCTTGATCAATTGCAAAACGGAGACGTCGCGGAAATAGCTTTTGCCGAAATTAAATGTGGCGTAGTTCTTCATCATCAGGAAAAAGCGTTCATGTGCCGGCTTGTCGAAGCCGTATTGCTTTTCGAGACTTTTGATGAATTCGGGATCGAGCCCCTGCGCGCCGCGATACTTCGACGACACGGCCTCTGCCGCCCCTTGGCCAAGCTGAGCGCCGGCGCCACCGCCTCCCATGCCATCGCCGCCGCCACCGCCCATCGCCGTCACGCGCGATGAGTCATGCCCCATCAGCTGCGCGATCATGCGCTCGACCGGTCCGCCTGGCGCAAACTGGATGATGACGAATGAAAACAGCATGATCCCGAACAGCGTCGGGAAAATCAGCAGCACGCGTTTCAGCAAATAGGTAGCCATCAGGGCGCTGCTGCTCCTTGCGGGGTTGCGGACGATTTTGGCGCATCCGGTTTCGGCGTCTGCCCCGCCGTCAGCGCGCCGGCCTTTTGAGAATCATACCACCATGTATCAAGAATGCTCGGATCATACTTTGCCATTGTGGCGGGCCGCGAGAATTTATTCCAATAGGCGACGTTATGCGACGCCTTATACCAATGTGGCACCCAATAGTGGCTGGCCCGCAGCACCCGGTCGATGGCGCGCGTCGCGGTCACCAGCTCCGCGCGCGATTTTGCAGCGGTTACCTCATCGACCAGCGCGTCGATGACGGGGTCTGCAATGCCCGGCAAATTTTGCGTGCCGTCCATTTTTGCAGCTTCGGTGCCCCAGTAGTTGCGCATCTCGATTCCAGGTGTCAGACGCAAGGAATAGCGCTGCGTTGTGACGTCGAAGTCGTAGGATTTAATCCGCCGTTCGTATTGCGCCGGATCGACCAAGCGCAAGGACGCATCGACTCCGATGCGTTTCAGGTTTTTGACAAACGGCTGCGTGATGCGCTCGAACATCGTCTCGAAGTCGAGGAACTCGATGGTCAGTGCTTCACCCTTGGCGTTGCGCAGCAAGTGGTCTGGCGCGGGGGTGTAGCCTGCTGAAATCAGCAAATCGCGCGCCTTCTTCAGGTTGTCGCGATTGTTGCCGCTGCCGTCGGTTAGGGGCGGCGTATAGGGCTCGTCAAAAACCTGTGGCGCGAGTTTACCCTTGAAGGGATCGAGGAGTGCCAGTTCTTCCGCGCTCGGCTTGCCGGATGCTTTCATATCCGAGTTTTCAAAGTAACTCGTGGTCCGCGTGTAGAGATTATAAAACAATTTCTTGTTCGACCATTCGAAATCGAACACGAGGTCCAGCGCCTCGCGGACGCGAATGTCCTGAAACTTTTCACGCCTCGTATTGAGGAAATAGCCTTGCGCGCCAGACGGGCGCTCATCGGGCAAAGCTTCCTTGATCAACCGCCCTTCTGTTACAGCCGGGATGTTGTAGCCCGTCGCCCAATTGACGCTGGAGAATTCCTCGCGGAAATCCATCTGGGCAGATTTCAGCGCTTCCAGTTCGACGTTGCGGTCGCGGTAGTAGTCGTAGCGGACCTCGTCGAAATTATACCGGCCGCGATTGACCGGCAGATCCTTGGCCCAATAGTCCTCGCGCCGCGCGTAGGTGATGTGCGAGCCCGGGTTGAAGTCCTTGATCTTGTAGGGCCCCGAACCGAGCGGCGGCTTTAATGTTGTTTCTTCGAATTTTTCACCCGCATAGTACGCCTTCGATAAAACCGGCAGTCCTGCAACGATCTGCGGCAGATCGCGGGTTAATGTGCCTTTGAAAATGTATTTGACGGTTTCCGCGTCGATGGCTTCGGCTGAGACGGCATCATGCAACGCCAGGGAATACTCAGGCGCGCCATTTTCTTTCAGAAACTTGAAGCTTTGTGCCACATCCTCTGACGTCACGGGTGCTCCGTCGGAGAACTTTGCCTCTGGCCGCAGCTTGAATGTGACGGACAGGCCATCGGCAGCAACGTCGGCTGTCTTGGCAACAAGCCCGTACATTGCGTCCGGCTCATCGTTGGCGCGCACCATCAAAGTATCAAATAGCGAGTCCAACCCTTGGGCTTTGTCACCTTTGAGGATGAAAAGGTTGAGTGAATCGAATGTATTCGCCCCGCCCGTGCCCATCGTCACAATGCGCCCGCCCTTCGGCGCATCCGGATTGACATAGTCGTAATTCTTGAAATCAGCCGGATACTTGAGCTCGCCAAAAATCGACAATCCATGACGCGGCTCGGCGGAGGCGGGCACTACATAAACAAGTAGCACCGTTACCAAAGCACAAAGTGCTCTCGCAAAGAAGTGGCTGAGATTTTGTATGCTCGCACTCTCCAAAACGTCATCCCGGCGAAGGCCGGGATCCGTCCAGAGCTCCATTCGCTTGCAAGTCGCAGGCTTGAGCGGATCCCCGCCTTCGCGGGGATGACGAATCGTTGCAGCCAGTTGAGGTCGTCTCACACAAATCGGGTACAGCCAACGCTTCATCATAGCCGCTCTACTTCGCCCGCGCAGAGTCAACGGTCTTCGCCTTGGCCGGATCGATCCACCAGACTTGCATCGACGCTGATGTTTGCGACGGCAAATGTTCCGGCCGGCCGAACATGTCCCAATACGCCAACCGCTCATACGGATAATGCCAATGCGGCACGACGTAGAAGTTCCACAAGAGTACGCGGTCCAGCGCCTTGGTCGCGGCGACGAGTTCGGCGCGGTCTTTTGCAAACACGACCTTGTCGATCAGCTTTTCAACGGCCGGGTTTTTGATACCTGCCGTATTGCGGCTTGCGTCTTTGTCGGCGGACGCCGTGCCCCAGTATTGCCGCTGCTCGTTGCCTGGCGAAAGCGATTGCGCAAAATTATCGATAATGATGTCGAAGTCGCGTTTGTCCTCGCGCAGTTTGTACTGCGATGAATCGACCACGCGCACGGTGGCCTTAATGCCGAGGACTTCCAGATCCTTGATGTAGGGCAGGATGATCCGCTGGAAGGTGTCGCCGTCAATCAGGAATTCGGCCGTCATCGGCTCGCCTGCGGCATTCTTCAAAATGTGGTCCGGGCCAAGCGTCCACCCGGCTGCATTGAAAAGCTTCATGGCCGCTTGCTGTTGCTTGCGGAAATCGCCCTGTTCCTTGTTAACCGGGTTCTTCCATTCGGTTGTGAAAACTTCTGCCGGTACCTCAGACTTGACCTCGTTCAAGATTTCCAGCTCGCGGCCGTCAGGAAGCCCCTTCGACTGCAGTTCGGAATTCTCGAAGAAGCTGCCAACGCGCACATAGAGATCATAGAAAAGTTTCTTGTTGGCCTCCTCAAAGTTAAACAGCAAGCCAAAGGCTTGGCGGACTTTGGGGTCTGCGAATTGCTTGCGCCGCGTATTGAAAACGAACGCCTGCATCGGTGCCACGCGCTTAACCGGGATCGCTTCTTTTTTGACCATACCGTTTTTGAGCGCGTCGAAGTCGTACTTCGTCGCCCAGGCACCCGCTTGGTTTTCAACCCACATATCGAGACGGCCAGATTTAAAATCTTCAAATGCTGGCGTGCGGTCGCGATAATATGTGAATTCGAGCGTATCGAAGTTGAACTGCCCCTTCATCACCGGCAGGTCTTTTGCCCAATAGTCCGCAACGCGCTCGTAGACGACTTTGCGGCCGACTTCGAAGGATTTGATCTTATAGGCGCCATTACCGAGCGGCGGCTCGACCGTTGTCTTGCTGAGATCGCGCGGTTCGCCGTCGGCGCCTTTGGCCGTCAAGTATGCCTTCGAAACAACCGAGACTTCGCCGACGATCATCGGCAATTCGCGATTGCCCTTCATTTCAAACGCAAACGTCACCTCGTGGTCGCCGGTCTTTTCGGCCTTCGCAACGTTTTTCCAGTAAAACGCATAGGCAGAGTTGACCTTCTTCAGCTGCTCAAACGAAAACACGACGTCTTCGGGGGTGATTGGTGTGCCGTCGTGAAACTTGGCTTCTGGGCGCAGTTTGAATGTGGCTGACGAAAAATCGTCGGGGAAGCTGACACACTCGGCGATCAGTCCATAGTTGGTTGAAGGCTCGTCGGGGCTCGACGCCATCAGGCTGTCGAACAACATGCCGATTCCTGCCGCCTTGACGCCTTTGTCTGAAAATTGATTCAGCGTGTCGAACGTACCTTCAGCAAATTCGTGCAGCGTGCCGCCTTTCGGCGCATCCGGATTGACCCAATCGAAATTCTTGAAATCCGCCGCCATCTTCGGCGCTCCGATCAGCGACACGGCATGCCGGCACGGCGGCGCGTCTGCCGCCAAGGCGGTATTGGTTAATGCTGCGAGGATGAACGCGGAAGCGCTAGCAATAACATTCAGGTTTTTTGCGACGCGCATCAAGTCTCAATCCTTTTCCAACGTCAAAACGACAGAATATCATCCACCAGAGGGGCGGGGATAACTTTTCTGGATTTCCCAAAGACGGGCCTTTCCAAAAAAAAGACCCTGCCGGGCATGGGCAGGGTCGCAAAAATTAGGGCTCTGAGCGAGTTAACTCGCTGTCATTTAGCCGGTTTCATTTGGGCAGTGCGACGGGGGTATCTGCCAAGGTTGCCAGATAGGCGATGACGTCAGCCCGGTCGGCCGCTTCGGTTAATCCGGCAAAGCCCATTTTTGTACCGGTGATGTAGGTCTTCGGGTTGGTCAGGAAGGCTGAGAGGTCGTCAAAGGTCCAATTGCCGCCTTTGCCTTTCAGGCCTTCGCTATAATTTGCGTAGCCAGCGAGTGCGCCCTTGGCCCGGTTGACGATGCCCCAGAGGTTGGGTCCAACCGTGCTCGGTTTGCCGTTTTCAGCGATATGGCAGGACTTGCACTTGCCGAATATGGCTTTGCCGTTGTCGGCGCTGGCCTTAGCCAAAAGAGCCACAATTCCAGCGCCGCCCGCAGCCGCAGCCGGAGCCGCAGCGTCGGTCTTCGCTGGTGCAGCAGCAGCCGTTGGCTCAGCCTTTGCCGCATCCGCCTTCGGCGCTTCGGTAGTTTTCTTGTCACCCGGTGCGGCCGCGTCTTTGCCGGCAGCCGCTGCCGGCTTGGCATCAGCCTTGGCTTCCGCTGCGGGCGGTTCAGTGCCGGGCAGTGCGTATCCCGGCTTTTCGACGCCGTGCCCCGATCTCATCTCGATGATTTCTCTGGCGCCGAAGATCAGCAGCAGCGCTGAAAGCACCGCGCCTGCGATCTTGGTCATTTCGAAACTGTCCATTCGGGTATCCTTGAGAACGGGGGTGCGTGAATTTGCTGCCGTAACCGGCGAAACGCGACTGTTCCGAGGTATATAACCTCGCCTTGCCCTTGCAAGCCCCTTGCATAGAACGAAAGCTCCGTTTTACAGGCATTGCAGCGAGACAGTTTGTCACCGATCAGAAAGCCTCAGCCGTTGACCTCGAAAGCGCTCATCGTCATTCCGGCACGGATGCAAGCGACCCGGCTGCCGGGAAAGCCACTGGCTGATATTCACGGCCGGCCCATGATCGTGCATGTCTGGGAGCGGGCGGTTGCGTCCAACAACGGCGAGGTCATCGTCGCGACCGACAGCGATGAGATTGCAGCCGCCGTGCGGCGCGCAGGCGGCGAAGCCATCATGACGCGCGCCGATCATGTCTCGGGATCAGACCGTGTCTTTGAGGCAGTGACAAAGAAGGACCCCGGCGGGCGCACGGATATCATTGTCAATCTGCAAGGCGATTTGCCGACACTCGATGAAGGTCTCGTTCGCGCCTGCATAGCGCCGCTCGACGAAGCCAACGCGGATATCGCAACGCTTGCCGCCGAAATACGCGAAACTGAGGAACGCACCAACCCGAACGTCGTTAAGATCATCGGATCGCCGGTCAGCGGTAATCATTTGCGGGCCTTATACTTCACCCGCGCCACCGCGCCCTGGGGTGAGGGACCGCTCTATCATCACATCGGTATTTACGCCTACCGCCGCGCCAGCCTTGAGCGGTTTGTACATCTCAAACCCTCGACCCTCGAGCTGCGCGAAAAGCTCGAACAGCTGCGCGCGCTCGAAGCCGGCATGCGTATCGACGCTGCCATCGTTGACACGGTTCCGCTCGGTGTCGATACTCCCGCCGACCTTGAGCGCGCCCGCAAGCTATTACGATCCTAACCGCCCCAACCATCCGCCAACGAGAGTTGTTATCTCCCCATGCCGCCAGTTTCGCCCACTACTCAGCATCGCGGCAAAATTGCTTATCAAGGCGAGCCCGGTGCCAATTCACATCTCGCCGCGCGCGAGGCTTTCCCGGAACTGGACGCCGTCGCATTTCCGACCTTTGAAGACGTGCTGGCTGCTGTCAAATCAGGTGATGCCCAGTATGCAATGATACCGATCGAGAATTCTGTGGCTGGCCGCGTCGCAGATATTCATCACCTGCTGCCGGATGCGGGCCTGTACATTATTGCCGAGCATTTTCTGCGCGTGCGCCACCAGCTCATGGCCAAGAAGGGGGCAAACCTCGCGTCGATCAAGCGCGTTATGAGCCACACCCAGGCGCTTGGCCAATGCCGGACAACGCTGCGCAAACTCGGCATCACACCCGTGCCCGAAGCCGATACGGCGGGTGCCGCGCGCATGGTTTCTGAAAGCCATGACATAACGACGGGGGCCATCGCCTCGCGCTTGGCGGCCGAAATCTACGGCCTCGAAATTCTCAAAAGCGACGTCGAGGATGAAGCCCATAACACGACGCGGTTTGTCATTCTCTCCGCCGAACCCGACGATGCCGACGCCGATCAGGGCCCCGTCATCACAACATTCATTTTTCGCGTCCGCAACATTCCAGCCGCCCTCTACAAGGCGCTGGGAGGCTTCGCGACCAACGGCGTCAACATGACCAAACTTGAGAGCTATCAGACCGAGGGCACGTTCAACGCCACGATGTTCTTTGCCGACATCGAGGGCCACATGAAAGAGCACCTCGTGGAACTGGCAATGCGCGAACTCTCCTACTTCTCAACTGAAGTTAACGTGCTCGGAACCTATCCGGCGAGCCCCTATCGCAAAGAGGCGGCGGAGCTTGCGTCCAACGGGCAGCAGATGCCCAAACCGTCCTTGTGAGCCGCCATGCGTTTGCAGGGCAAAGTTGCCATCGTGACGGGCGCGGCATCGGGCTTCGGCCGGGGTATCGCCGAACTCTACGCCAGTGAAGGCGCCAAAGTCGTCATCGCGGATTTGAATGGAGGTGGTGCCCAAGCCGTCGCAACGGCAATCGGCAATGGCAACGCAACCGCGGTCAAAACCGACGTAACCAAGCGCGAAAGCGTCGAGGCAATGATCGCCGCCGCGGTGAAAACTTTCGGCGGCCTCGATATCCTCGTCAACAACGCTGGCTATACCCACAAAAACCAGTCCCTGTTGACGGTCAGCGAAGACGACTTCGATCGCATCTATGCCGTCAACGTCAAAGCAATCTACCTGACGACACTGGCCGCTGTTCCCGAAATGGAAAAGCGCGGCGGCGGCGTGATTATCAACACCGCGTCAACCGCAGGGCTCAGACCGCGCCCCGGCCTCACGTGGTACAACGGCTCCAAGGGTGCCGCGATCACGCTGACCAAATCGATGGCCGTCGAACTCGCGCCCAAAAACATCCGCGTCAACGCGATCAATCCCGTGATAGGCGAAACCGGCATGATCGAGCAATTCATGGGCGTGCCCGATACGCCCGAGAACCGTGCCAAATTCTTGGCGGGAATTCCCTTGGGCCGGTTTTCAAAGCCCCTCGACGTTGCCAATGCCGCGCTGTTTCTCGCCGAACCCGCCAGCGCCTTCATTACCGGCGTTGCGATCGAAGTCGATGGCGGCAGGTGTATCTAAATTTGCCGCGAATTTTGTTTCAGATTGCAGTCATTTCCTGTCAATGACTTTTCAAATTGCCGGACCGCGGTTCAGGGAATGGAAATTGATATAAAGCTATTGTCGCTGCGGGGGCGTTTGTAAAGGAAGGCAATACGCCATGACGACCAAAGACAATGTTTCAGAGCGCCGCCAATTCGGGCGCCGTCATACACACACCCTGGGCCGCATTAAGTTGCCGGGCCGCGGCACACTTCCGTGCGTCGTTCGCAATCTTTCAGACGGTGGCGCGCTGCTCGTGTTTGAAAAGCCAGAATGGCTGCCTTTCGGATTTTTGCTGACGCTCGAGGGCGAAAACAAAACCTACGCCTGCGAAATCCGTCACCACTACGGCGAAAGGGTAGGCATCGAATTCGTCGATGCTGCCGTCATTGCACCGTACATTCACGCGACGGCTTCCGACAATGAAGGCTCGTGGATCGCACCCAACAGCACGTCACGTGTGGCCCAACCGCGCTAAGCCTGACCTTTATACTTCTGCCGGTTCATCGGCAGCACCGTGGTACGGACGCCCGTGCCGGACAACACGGCATTGGCGACGGCTGGCAGGATGACAGGCGTACCAGGCTCGCCGACGCCCGAAGGGGCTTCGGCTGAAGGTACGATATAAACCTCGACCTTCGGCATTTCCGACATACGAAGGACGTCGTAACCGTCGAAGTTCGTTTGCTCCACGGCGCCGTCTTTCAGTGTAATCGCTCCTTTGATAGCGGCGCCAAGGCCGTAGCCGATGCCGCCCTCCATCTGGGCTGCAACGACGTCGGGGTTGACCGCAATGCCGCAATCGATGGCGCAGACAACGCGCTCAACCTTGAACGTGCCATCGTCTTTCAGGCGCACCTCGGCAACTTGAGCGACATAGGATTTGAAACTTTCGTGAACGGCAACGCCGCGGAACGTTCCAGCCGGCAAGGGCGTGCCCCACCCGGCTTTTTCTGCCGCGAGTTTCAAGGCGCCGGCGTGGCGTGGATGATCCTTGAGAAGGGCCAAGCGGAAAGCGACGGGGTCCTTTCCGGTTTCTTTTGCAAGAATGTCAATCATGTGTTCGGTCGCGTGCGCTGTATGCGTTGAGCCAACCGAACGCCACCACAGAACGGGAACGCCGCCTTTTTCAGTATGCAGGTCGACGCGGAAATTCGGAATCGCGTAGGGCAGCGTTGACGCGCCTTCGACCGACGTTGCATCTATGCCGTCTTTCACCGTCATCGACTCAAACGGTGTGCCAGCCATGATCGACTGGCCGACGATGCGGTGCGACCAGGCCGCGACATTGCCATCCTTGTCGAGCCCGGCCTTGATGCGGTGCGCGTAGGTCGGGCGATAAAAGCCGCCCTTAATGTCGTCCTCGCGGGTCCAAATAACTTTGATGGGTTGCGGTTTGCCATAAGCCTTGGCGATATCACAGGCTTCGCGGACGAAATGCGCGTCTGCTATGGCGCGGCGGCCGAACGAGCCGCCAGCCCAGACGGTGTGAAGCTGTATGGCTTCGGGTTTCAGCCCCAACGTTGCACACGCAGCCGCATGATCGACGGTCTGCATCTGCGACCCGGTCCAGATTTCAGCTGACGACCCGTCAAATTTTATGACGCAATCGAGCGGCTCCATCGGCGCATGCGCCAGGTACGGAAACTCGAAATCGACTTCAACGACCTTGGCCGCCGATTTGAAGCCGTCGTCCAGGCTGCCGCTCGTCTTCGCAACCAACCCGTCTGTGCCGAGCTTGGCTTTGTATGCGGCCATGATATCGGCCGAGTTGCGCTTTTCAGCCTTGATGTCGTCCCACGTCACCTTGACGGCGCGTTGTCCCTGAAGCGCTGCCCACGTGCTGGTCGCGAGTACTGCTACGCCTTGCGGGACCTGCAGAACCTTGACAACGCCTTTGATTTTTTCAGCTTCGCTGGCGTCAAATGATTTGACCGTTGCGCCAAACAAAGGCGGCCGCGCGATTGTAGCGATCAGCATATCGTCGAACTGGTGATCAATCGTAAACTTGGTGGCACCAGTCGATTTGGCTTTGCTATCGACGCGCGGGAACGATTTGCCGATGTAGACGAAATCCTTCGCCTCCTTGAGCGCGGGCTTAGACGGAATGCTTTCGGCTGCGGCCTTGAGGGCCAAATCGCCGAACGTTGCCGATTTGCCCGACGCGTGACTGACGACACCGTTGGAAACTTTGATCTCTTCAGCTTTGACGCCCCAGGCCCGCGCCGCAGCCGCAACGATCATGGCTTTCGCGGTTGCTCCGGCCGTCCGGTATTGTTCATAAGAATTGGCCAGCCCCGTCGAGCCGCCGACGCCCTGCACGCCAAAGGCAAAATTTTTGTATTTCACCGGATCGGCCGGTGCGAACTCTGTTTTGATTTGCGCCCAATCGGCGTCGAGCTCTTCGGCAACAAGTGTTGCCAGACCCGTCGCGGCGCCTTGCCCCTTATCGAGATGCTTGATGATGACGGTGACGGTGTTGTC
>JAYUCQ010000231.1:0-1885 GCA_043740265.1 Hyphomicrobium sp. | reverse complement strand
CACCACCATCCATCCGCGCATCCAAAGAGCGGACGTTGAACTGCGGCCCTGTCCATAGCAGACGATCGCAGTCAGCAGGAATCCCCAGCGCTCTGATCTCGCTGGCAGCCCATCACGATCCCGGCCACATTTCGAAACGCTCAGCGCGCCTGAACCCTTTGTCGATCGTGGCGAGGTCGAGAGTATGATGCGCGCGGTTGTGCGAATAAGAAAGTTACCGCGCGGATAAGTTCGTGAGCGGCGTTAAGAGCGGGGATAAGTCGGTAAGCATGTTTGTTGAGGATGTTGCGCCTTGCGGCTCGCCGCGCAAGCGCTGGCGCAGCGGGCCGGCGCGCCTCTTGGCGAGTCGCAAGGCGCCAACCAAAAACGTCATCCCCGCGCCGGGCATCGAAGATGCGAGGAACTACGGCGGGGATCCGTCCAGGCCAATAGTAAGCAATGCACCTATGGCTCAGTGCGAGCGGTGATTTCGTGACCCATTGATACTTGGGCGGATCCCCGCCTGCGGTGCCTACGGCATCGTCGCTTGCGCGACGCGGGGATTACGATGTGGATGGAGCGACGCCGGGATGACGATGTGGCGGGGCCGGAATGAAGGAAGGGTGAGTGGCGCGGGCGGCTCTCCGCACGCAAGGGCTGGTGGAGCCGACCTGAACCGCCAAACAAGGACGGCACCCCGCCACACTGACTGGCAAACTGATTGGCAAACTGACTGGATCGCATTTTTTCCAGCAAGCCGAGGGTCTATGACCTAAACTACGCCCAATCACTAATGGTAGAAGCGGCGGCGAAACCAAAACCACTATACCGGAAATACACTTTGAGAATTCTTATCATTGAAGACGACGTCAGTTTGGCGAGTTTCGTGACGCGAGGCTTGGTCAAGGAAGGCCACAGCGTCGCGCAATTCAGCGATGGCCGTGAAGGCCTGCTGGCCGCCATGGAGCAGCCGTTCGAGGTCATGGTCATTGACCGCATGTTGCCGGGTCTGGACGGATTGTCCGTAGTCAAGCAGTTGCGCGCGGCCAATGTGGCGACACCGGTGATTTTCCTAACCTCCATGTCCGGCATCGACGATCGCGTCATCGGCTTGAAAGCCGGTGCCGACGATTATCTGGTGAAGCCGTTCGCAATTCCAGAACTCTGCGCCCGGATCGAGGCGCTTGGCCGCCGTCCGGCGGGGCGCAACGAAACGACTGTCCTTCGCGTCCATGATCTTGAAATGAACCTGGTGGAGCGCAGCGTCAAGCGCGGCAGCGTGGCGATCGATCTGGTCAACAAGGAATTCGATCTGCTGGAATATCTGATGCGCAACGCCGGCAAGGTCGTGACGCGCGCCATGCTTTTGGAGCGTGTCTGGGACCTCGATTTTGATCCCATGACAAGTGTCGTCGAAACCCATGTCAGCCGCTTGCGCGCCAAAGTCGATAAGCCATTTGATGAAGCGCTCATCCGCACGATCCGCGGCTTAGGATATAGCCTGCATGCGCCTCAGTGATCTTTTCCGGACGACGGGCGTCAAACTAGCTGCGGCTTGTGCGGCGTTTTTCTTGTTCGCGACGCTGACGACGACGTCGGTCGCTGTCTATCAGATTTCCGATGACCTTGATTTGTGGCTTGATCGCTCGCTGACGGAGACGTCGAAATTCCTCGTCACCGAATTCGATGAGGGTGGCGTCAAGGCCCTGGCCGAGAGCGTCGAGCAACACGCAGCCGCCACCAACGGCAACAACGAGATTTTTGTGCTGGCGGATCGTGCAGGCAAAAAAATTGCCGGCAATGTCGATGCTTTCAAGGTTCAGTACGGCTGGCACGACGCCCAGCCGCAGGAGTTTGGCCTGAAAGGGCGGCGGCAGTTCCGCGTTCTAGGTCAATCCGTCGGCGA
>JAYUCQ010000230.1:0-1886 GCA_043740265.1 Hyphomicrobium sp. | reverse complement strand
GGAGCTTTCGCGGCATTCCAGGGGAGCTTTTCGCCGTTAGCCGGCGCTTTGGCTGTCGGGGCGGGAGCGGGATGCGGTGCGCCGCCTGCCGATTTAGCGCCAGCAGGCGCCGCGGCCGCAGCCCCGCCAGTGTTGGCAGCAGGAGCTTTGTTGACCGTAGGTGCAGTGGGCGGCGGCGCGGCTGCAGCGGTACCAGCGCAGCCGGGCAAGGTTGCTGGCGCGCGGGTCCAAACCATCGTCCGGCCGAGCAGCTTCATGCCCATGTAGCCAGTGACTTGCAATTTGTCGGGCCCATCGCTCGCGACCGCAAAGCTGTAAGATTTGCCTTCCTTGGGATCGTAGACCCAACCCGTATCGTAACCGCCTTCCGGCTGGCGAACCAAGCCGCCAAAAATTGGTAATCCGCAGATCGTCCGCGTGCGTTGCGTGCTGTCGGGGTTATGGGCATCGACGAGGGGTTGACCCTTGGCGTTCAAAGGCTCCTTGAGCCAATAGATCTTGCCGCACAGCTTGTCGCCGCATGGCTCGATCTTAATCGCGCCATCGCCGCTGTCGTCATACCAGATACCCAATTCCTTACCCGATGATGCGGCGAATGCGGGTGCACTCAACATCACGGCCGCGCCGAGCAGGATTAAGCCTGTGGTCGAAGTTCTCAGAGGCAATCTCAGGGCCATTTTGTGCAATCTCTCCAAACGCATGACAATAAACCGCATGTGACGGCGCCGATTTAGGCCTTCTATGCCTCGAAAACGGCGAAACATTGGAGCCTAATAGGACTGCAACGACGCGCCCCTACGCGCTGAGGAACGCAGGCAGACAATTCGATCTTTAGTAAACTCGCCGCCTTCGATAAGGAGAGGTTTTTTGCTCCTGAAGGTTACGGAGGTGGCGGCGGGTTGAGATAGAGAATATACCCTTAACTCAGCATTAGAGCGCCATATATAGCAGTTTAGCCCATATGCTTGTTGCGGCGGCGGGGTGTCGCGCGGTGCGGCCCATTTCATTAACGAGCCAGATCATCGAATGATATTTACTCTCGCTATGCGAAACCTCTTTCACGATCGCATCAGGCTTGCCGTCACCTTGATCGGCATTCTGTTTTCGATCGTGCTCGTCGCCGTCCAGCTCGGTCTTTATCTGGGCTCGAGCCGGATGATCACCGCCAACATCGATCACGCCAACACCGATCTCTGGCTGACCGCATTTGGCGCCAAAAGTTTTGAAGACGGCGGCGTGCTGCTCGCCGATCGCGAGCGTCATCAGGCATTGGCGACGCCGGGTGTCCAATCGGTTGTGCCGATCGTTGTCGCGTTTGCCGAATGGCGCAAGCCTGGCGGCGGGTCTTCGCGCGTTGTCGTCATCGGTAGCGATTTGGATGATAACGGGCTCAATACGTGGGCGCTGTCGCAAGGCACGTTCGACGATATCAAAGCGCCAGACGCGATCGCCGTCGATCGCAGCTATTTGAGCGAACTTGGCATCAACGGTATCGGCGACACGGCGCAGGTCGCGACAGGCCGCATCAAAGTGCGCGCGCTAACCGAGGGCGTGCGATCGTTCACCCAATCACCTTATGTCTACACAACGCTGAACCGGGCCCGCCAACTGCTCGGCGCTGACGGCGACAAGACGACGTTCTTCCTTGTCAAGCTGGCGCCGGGTGCCGATTTGGAAGGCGTCAAGAAGGATCTGACCAGCCGGCTCGAGACCGCAGAAGTATTGACGACGCCTGAGTTCCGTGACCGCAGCCTGAAACAGTGGCTGTTCAAAACGGGCGCTGGCCTTGCCCTCATCGGCGGCGCGCTGCTTGGCAGCCTCGTTGGAACCGTCATCGTGGCTCAAACGCTGTATTCAAGTACCAAGGATCACATTCACGAATTCGC
>JAYUCQ010000229.1:0-1888 GCA_043740265.1 Hyphomicrobium sp. | reverse complement strand
TTTAAAAGCGCGTCGGCTTCGCTGGTGCGGCGGTCGCCAATCACCCCATTGATGTCAGCAATGATGCCGCTGACTTGGTTCTGGGCTCTGAGTTCTGCGGCGCGCACGCGTTCAGACTGCGGGAAAATCGAGGTGAAGAGGCTGTCGAACGAAAAGAACACGCTCGTCGCCATACAAGCGAGGAACATCACCCACAGCACGGAGTTGCGCACGATCACCCGCACGCCCTGGATATAGGGGCGGATCAAATCGCTCGCCGCATACAGCGCGAACAATGCAATCATCAGCAGACCGCACACGAAAATCAGCAGTTTGTCGCCGGTCTTGGCCCACGACAGATCGTCGGTCGATGCCTGCCGGATGTCGGCTTGGCCCGTCCACTGCATGACCAGTGTCATCAGCGCGATGAAGAACAACACGCCGATGCCGGCGCCGAGCAAGGTTTGAACAGCAGGATTGGTGGTACGCGATGGGCTCTTGTGAGAGAGCGTATTCATGCCCGTGGCGAAACTTTCGCCGATGAGCCAAGCGACAATCAGCATCACGCCCTGGATGCCGAAGGTGAACATTCCCGAGAGTAACGGCTCGCCGGTAAAATTGCGCATGCCGTCCCAGGTGGTCCAGCCGGACGCCAGCGACAGCACGACGCCTGTTGTTCCAAGCAGCGCCAGCTGCCAATTGGAGAACAGCGTCTCTTCCAACGTTGCCCAAATCCGCTTGGCGAGCTTGGTCCGTAGCAGCAAGGTCAGGGCACACGCAAAGAAGATGGCCGTACCGATGGGCCTCGCATGTTCCGCGATGCCGTCTACGATGAGCTTGAGGTCCATCCCGCGCGCAGCCTCTCAAATATCCTGGCAAACAACCTGGAAGTAGCGAATCTTACCGCTGCCACACTTTGGGCAGGGGTCCGGGCCGATTGGGGGCAATATTAAGACGAATTGCGCCCAGCAGATGAATTTAGTTTTAGAATAGCGATTACAAGGCGAGCGCGGGATGAAGATTTGGACACCTGGCGCATATCCCTTGCCCGCCCCAGGCCGATAGCCGCTCGGTCACCACGACGTTCGAAACACTATATGTTATATTGTCCAGCGTTCTGAGGCCGTGCTACCAGATGCAGTACCGGCGTAAACCACCTAAATGCAGAGGCTGACTATGGCAGTGGTTTCCAGCGAGGAACGGTCCAAGGAACGCCTGCAAACTTCGCTCGACCGGGCCACCGAAATCTTCGCCGAAAAGAACATTCGTTTTACGGAATTGCGCCGCAAGGTCTACGAAGAAATCGCGTCTACCCAAGCCAGCGTCGGAGCCTACGAAGTACTCGACCGGCTGGCCAAGAAGGGCACGCGGCTGGCACCCATTTCCATCTACCGCGCGCTCGATGCGCTGCTGGAGGCTGGCGTCGTCCACCGGCTCGAAAGCAAGAACGCATACTTCGCCTGCCGCCGCCTGCACCAGCCGCGCACGGGACGCCGCCCGCTGTTCATGAGTTGCGAGATCTGCGGCAATGTCTCGGAAGCCGACGGCGAAGAAATTTTCGAAACGATCGACAAGGCCGTCAGAGCGGTCAAATTCGAGCCGCGCGTGCGCTTCGTCGAGGTTTCCGGAACCTGCCCCGAATGTCAGGCGCGCCGCCGCGACTAGCATGCCACCCGGACCCGCCCCGAGCCAAGGACCACACCTCACGTGAACGACATCCAAAGCCTGGACGACAGTTGCGCATGCGGTCACGATCACGGGGCCAACGCGCCAGCGCCGCACGACGCGACAGCGTTGATTTCAGCGCGCCGTCTGTGGCTGACGCGATATGGCCGCCACCTCGTCGCCGGTGTCGATCTCGATGTTCACGCCAATGAGATCGTCACGCTCATCGGGCCAAACGGCGCCG
>JAYUCQ010000228.1:0-4696 GCA_043740265.1 Hyphomicrobium sp. | reverse complement strand
GAGGCGGCCGGGGAACCGCCGGCGCTCAAAGAGCTTGCGGCTGACGCGGGTATGAGCCCTTTTCATTTTCACCGGATCTTCAAAGCGGTCACTGGCCTCACGCCCAAGGGCTATGCGGAGGCTCACCGCCACAAGCGCGTGAAAGAAAATCTGAGCAACACCGGCAGCACGGTCACGGAAGCGCTTGGGGAAGCTGGGTTCAATTCAAGCAGCCGCTTCTATGCGTCTTCCAGCAAAATGTTAGGGATGGAGCCAACAGTCTACAAATCAGGAGGCTCAAATGTGGACCTTATGTTTTCTGTCGGGGAATGCTGGCTTGGCTCGATCTTGGTCGCGGCAACCCAAAACGGCATCGCGGCTGTTCTGATGGGAGACGACGCGAGAGCCTTGCTGCGCGATTTGCAAGATCGCTTTCCTAAGGCCAATTTGCTCGGCGGCGACAAAGCCTTTGACAAGCTGGCGGCGCAGGTGCTTGCCGTTGTCGATGGATCGCACGTAAGCGCCAAGTTGCCGCTCGATATTCAAGGCACTCTCTTCCAGCACAAGGTATGGTCGGCGCTTAAGTCCATTCCAGCCGGCACGACCGTCAACTATGCAGAAATTGCAAAGCAGATAGGCGATCCGAAGGCGGTCCGGGCGGTTGCGACGGCCTGCGGCGCAAACCCCGTTGCGGTCCTCATTCCGTGTCACCGCGTCGTGCGCAGCGACGGCGCTTTGTCAGGCTATCGCTGGGGGATAGTGCGAAAGCGCGCGCTGCTCGACCGGGAGGCATCCGTCACAACAGGTGTTGCCCAAACTTCGAACAAAGACGGGCGCCGGGGTTGAAGGCTGCAGTTTAATACACACATCCCGCACGGGGCTTTCGAACCGCAGGCTGGGTTATAATTGCATGGTCATCAAAGACACGGCGACCGGATACGGTGTGGTCTCGCGGCTTTTCCATTGGCTGATGGCGCTGGCGATATTTGCGCTGTTCGCCCTCGGCTGGTGGATGGTGGGTCTCGACTACTACAGCTCCTATTATCACAGCGCCCCTGATCTACACTGCAGTGCCGGTATTCTGTTACTCATTGCGCTGGTGTTGCGGATGGTTTGGCGCGGCTTCAATACCAAGCCTACCGATGAAGAATTAACGCCCATGGAACGCCGCGCCTCTCATGCCGTGCATATCGGATTTTATCCGCTTCTTCTGGCTCTGATGCTCAGCGGCTATTTCATTTCGACGCCGGACGGACGTGCCATCGACGTATTCGGATGGTTTCAAGTGCCGTCGCTGATCCAGGAAAAGGGTTTGGCGGATTCAGCCGGCTTCGCGCATCGCTGGCTGGCGTATGCCGTGATGGCGGTCGCTGGTGTTCACACGGTAGCCGCACTGAGGCATCATTTTGGGGCGCACAGTACAATTTTGACTCGTATGTGGTCGGGACCACCAAAAGCCGACCCGCCAAAGGTTTGAAATTTCTACTCTTTGAATTTCGTTTTGTGACTTCCCCTTAGATAAGGACTTTGAACCATGAGACTACGCTTTGCCTCCGCTGCCCTCGTTGCAACTGCCCTTGCTTTTGCGACGCCGCTCTCTGCTGCCGACTATGAAATCGACAGTAAGGGTGCGCACGCCTCCATCAATTTCCGCATCAAACATTTGGGCTTCAGCTGGCTGTCGGGGCGGTTCGATACGTTCACGGGTACGTTTGCGTTCGATGACAAGACACCAGACAAATCATCGGTGAAAGTCGATATCGATACGGCAAGCGTCAATTCCAACCACGCCGAGCGCGACAAACATTTGCGCAGTCCGGATTTCCTCGACGTGGCCAAGTTCCCGAAGGCGACGTTTGTGAGCAAGTCTGTGACACCGAAAGCCGGCGGCAAGGCCACGATCGTCGGCGATTTGACGTTGCATGGGGTTACCAAGGAAGTCGCCATTGAAGCCGAGACGATCGGTGGCGGTGCTGATCCGTGGGGCGGCGTGCGGCAGGGGTTCACGGGCGTGACAACCTTAAAGCTCGCTGATTTTGCCATTCAGAAGGACTTGGGTCCGGCGTCGAAGGAAGTCGAGTTGACGCTCAACGTTGAAGGTGTGCACAAGTAGGGACCGTAATACTTTGCGTTGGGGGCCCGGTCACTGGCCGGGCCTTTTGGCGTATTTGAAACGCGACGCGAAGTCGCCTAAAGATCATCGGATGGTCACCCTCATCGATCAGCGCAACGCTCCGCCGGACCGGCCGCGCCATCCTGAAAAGATATCCAAGCCGGATACGCCGAGCTTGCCCAAGCCGCCGTGGCTGCGCGTCAAAGCAGGCGGCTCTCGCGCCTATGCCGAGACGCGGGCGATTGTCGAGACGCATGGGCTGAAAACGGTTTGTCAGGAAGCCAGCTGCCCCAACATCGGCGAGTGCTGGGAGAAACGCCACGCGACCATGATGATCATGGGTGCGATCTGCACGCGCGCCTGTGCGTTCTGCAATGTAGCAACCGGCCTGCCTCTGCCGCTTGACGGCGATGAGCCGCGCCGTGTTGGCGACGCCGTTGCGCGCCTTGGATTGGAGCACGTCGTCATCACATCCGTCGACCGTGATGATCTCGGCGACGGTGGCGCTTGGCATTTTGCTGAAACGATCGTTGCTATCCGGAATGCCGCGCCGGGCACGACGATCGAAATCCTGACGCCGGATTTTCTGCGCAAGCCCGGTGCGCTTGAAACCGTCATGGCCGCACGGCCGGACGTCTTCAATCATAACCTTGAGACGGTACCCGGGCTCTATCCGCGCATCCGCCCAGGTGCGCGCTATTTCCATTCGCTGCGGCTTTTACAGCGGGCCAAGGAACTCGATCCCCAGGTTTTCACCAAGTCCGGCATCATGCTGGGCCTCGGCGAAAACCGGGACGAAATTCTCCAAGTGCTTGATGATCTGCGCTCGGCAGGCGTCGATTTCTTGACCATGGGGCAATACATGCAGCCGACGCGCAAGCACGCTGAGGTCAAACGCTACGTTGAGCCGGGCGAGTTCGACGACTTCAAAACTGTCGGCAAAGCCAAAGGCTTTTTGCTTGTAGCGGCGTCGCCCCTGACGCGATCATCGTATCATGCAGGCGATGATTTCGCGCTGCTCCGTGCGGCACGCCGGGCGTCGCTCTAAGTCGAACATCGCAAGCTAAAAAATTGAAAGAGACGAGGCCGGCAGACGATGGCGAAATTCTCAGCCAACTTGACGATGCTGTTCACCGAGGTGCCATTCCTCGATCGCTTTGCGGCAGCCGCCAAGGCCGGGTTTCGCGGCGTCGAATATGTTTCGCCCTATGAGTATTATCCGGGCGACATCGCTGATCGTTTGAAAGCCAGCCGCTTGCAGCAAGTCTTGTTCAATTTGCCCGTCGGCGATTGGGCGGCGGGTGAGCGCGGCATCGCAATTTTGCCGGAGCGCGTTGACGAGTTCCGCGCCGGTATTGCAACGGCCATGAGATATGCAAGAGCTTTGAGCTGTCCGCAGGTCAATTGTCTCGCCGGTATCGCGCCAGCAAATGCTGATGCTCAGGTTCTGCGCCAAACCTTGATCGAAAATCTGACCTACGCCAGCGCTGAACTTGCCCGCGCCAGCATTCGCTTGCTGATCGAGCCGATCAACACACGCGATATGCCGGGATTCTTTTTGAATACGTCGGCACAAGCAGCCGACATCATTGCTCGTGTCGCCTCGCCCAATCTGTTTCTGCAGTACGACGTTTATCACATGCACATTATGGAGGGCGATTGGGCCGCCACGATTGCTCGCAATTTCCCGCTCATCAAGCACGCGCAGATCGCCGACGCGCCGGGGCGTCATGAGCCAGGCACCGGCGAGATCGATTTTCCAGCCGTCTTGGCCCACCTCACGCAGCTAGGGTACGACGGCTGGATTGGCGCCGAATACAAACCGGCAGCGACGACGCTGGAAGGTCTCGGCTGGCTCAAGCGGCTCCAGGCATAACGCTAAGACGGGCGAGTTGCAGGCACACCGTTTGGTTGCATAAAGAAGCCCTGAGTCCGCCTAGGTTGCGCCACACGACTCAGACATCCTCTTTTCATGACGACCACTACCCCGACGTCCTTCAAACTTGGGCGCGCCAGCTTCGCCGCTGGCGCGCTTTTTCTTATTTTTTCTCAAGGGCTTGACGGGGCGCACGGGGACGCTAGCCGGATCACGACTCTGGCGGGACCAGCCCGGGTTGTTGACGGCGACACCATTGATGTTGGCGGTCAAAGAATCAGGCTGGAGGGCATCGACGCGCCCGAAACAGCTCAAACCTGTGGGACCAGTAACGGTGCCACTTGGCCCTGCGGCCGCGAAGCGACCAAGGCGCTACAAGCCCTTCTATCCAACGCCGATGTCGCCTGTGACAGCCGCGGCAATGATAAGTACGGCCGCATGCTAGGCACCTGTTTTGCCGATGGAAAAGACGTCAACGCCAGCATGGTCAAAAACGGTTATGCGTGGGCGTTTTTGAAATTCTCATCGACCTACATGGCGGAAGAAAAAGCCGCTCAGGAGGCTCGCCTGGGCATCTGGCAAGGCCCTTCACAGCCGGCATGGGAATTCCGTCACAACGGCTGGCAAACCGCCGAGGCAACGGCACCAGACGGCTGCGCGATCAAGGGTAACATCTCGCCCAGCGGCCAGATCTACCACATGCCCTGGAGCCCCTGGTACGACAAGGT
>JAYUCQ010000227.1:0-4701 GCA_043740265.1 Hyphomicrobium sp. | reverse complement strand
TGGAACGCTATGTTTTGCGATGAGTGCCAGGCCGCCGTTGCGATCGGAACAGCCGCGAACACGCGATCAGGATAGCGCGCCGCCCATTCGAGCACCTGCATGCCGCCCATCGATCCGCCGATAACGGAAAACAGCTGATCGATGCCGAGGTGATCGATCAAGCGGGCTTGTGCGTCCACCATGTCGGAGATGGTGATCACCGGAAAATCTAGAGCATAAGGCCGTCCGCTCTTTGGGTTATCGGATGCGGGTCCGGTTGATCCCATGCAGCCGCCGAGTATGTTGGCGCAAATCACAAAAAACCGCGACGTATCGACGGGCTTGCCTGGGCCAACCAGCGTCTCCCACCAGCCGGGCTTGCCGGTGACAGGGTGCGTATTGGCGACGTGCTGATCTCCGGTCAGGGCGTGACAGATCAAAATCGCGTTGGACTTGGCGGCGTTGAGGGTGCCGTAGGTCTGATAAGCCACGCTGAAAGGCGCCAATTGCTGCTGGCAAGCGAGGCGCAAGGGCGAGCTCTCGTCAAAGCGCACCACGGCGCTCGAAGGCGTTTGCACTTCGTTTAATCGCTGGGGTACTGGCGCGCTTGTTACAGGTGGTGCGGAATTCATACCCTTGCCCGGCTTTTGGCTCGCTTGCCCCGTAACAACGGGAGCAGCCGTTTGCTAGGCCCGCCCCTTGGAAAGTCAACTTTAATCTTTGATTTCAAGAGGGCGAGCCCCTATCACTACGCCCGAACGCCGCGCCGCTGTGGCGGCACCCTGCACAGTCCTCCCGCATCGTCCTTCAGAGCCCTTAAGAGAGCCGATATGCCGCCACCTGACCCCATCGCCCGCCCCGGAATTCTTGACATTCAGGCCTATGTGCCGGGCGAGAGCAAGGTTCTAGGCGGCCTGAAACCTGCCAAACTGTCGTCGAATGAAACGCCGATGGGACCAAGTCCAAGGGCACTTGAAGCGTATAAGGCTTGCGCCAACGATCTCGAACGCTATCCCGACGGTCAAGCCGTCGTTTTGCGCAACGCCATCGCCCGGCGCTATGGCCTAGACGCGGCCCGCATTGTCTGCGGTTCGGGCTCTGACGAACTTTTGGGTTTGCTCGCTCGCGGTTATATTGGCCCGGGCGATGAGGCGATCTACACCGAGCACGGTTTTCTGGTCTACCGCATCGCCATTCTCACCAATGGCGCGACGCCCGTCGTTGCACCAGAAGCCAACTTGCACACAGACGTCGATGCGATTCTCGCTCGCGTTACACCAAAGACGCGGATCGTCTTCGTCGCAAATCCAAACAATCCAACGGGAACCTACATTCCCATCAGCGAGGTGCGGCGGCTGCGCGCTGGGCTGCGCAGCGATATCGTTCTTGTGCTCGACGCAGCTTACGCCGAATACGTCAGCAACAACGACTATGAAGCTGGCATCGAACTCGTCGCGTCGACGTCGAATACTGTGATGACGCGAACCTTCTCCAAGATCTACGGCTTGGCAGCGCTCCGCATCGGCTGGGTCTACTGCCCGGCAGAGATTGCAGACGTCCTCAATCGTATTCGCGGGCCATTCAATATGTCGTCGCCATCGCTTGCGTGTGGTGCCGTCGCCATGGATGACGTGGCGCACGCTGACGCCGCCAAAGCGCACAACGATATCTGGCTTCCGAGCGTTACGCGTGACCTTGCCGCGATGGGCTTCAAGGTGACGCCGAGCGTCGCCAATTTTGTTTTGTTTCACTTCTCCTCCGATAGCACCAAGACGGCGGACGGAGCGGACCAATATCTCAAGTCGCAGGGCGTAATCCTGCGCAAGGTCGGGGCCTACGGACTTCCCAATGCGCTACGCATGACGATCGGCTCGGAAAGCGACAATCAGCGCGCCCTGGCAGCACTCAAGACCTACATGACGGGAACAGCTTCATGACCAAAATTCTGTTCAACCGTCTCGCGCTCATCGGCATTGGCCTGATCGGTTCCTCCATCAGCCATGCCGCCCGCCGCGCCGGCATCGTCGGCGACATAACCGGTTCATCCTCGACGGCGGCGACGCGCGCCAAAGCCGAAGAACTGGGATTGGTCTCGAGTGCTTACGAGACCGCGGCGGAAGCCGTCAAAGACGCCGACCTCGTCATTTTGTGCACGCCTGTCGGCGTCTATGGAAAAATCGCCGAGCAGATAAGCCCACATTTAAAGCCGGGCGCAATCATCACCGACGTCGGTTCGGTCAAGGCGGCCGTGGTGCGCGATATCGCGCCGCATATTCCGGCAGGCGTTCATTTTATTCCAGGCCATCCGATCGCTGGTACGGAGCAATCGGGTCCGGACTCAGGCTTTGCGGAATTGTTCGATGGCCGCTGGTGCATCTTAACGCCCGAGCCAGACGTCGATCGCTTGGCGCTCGCCCGTCTCGAAGACTTCTGGCGCAAGCTCGGTTCTGAGGTCGAAATCATGACGCCGGAACATCATGATCTGGTGCTCGGCATCACCAGTCACGTGCCGCATTTGATTGCGTTTAACATCGTCAATACGGCGGCTCATCTTGAACGTGTGACCGACAAAGAAGTCATCAAGTTTTCGGCCGGCGGCTTTCGCGATTTCACCCGCATCGCTGCGTCGGATCCGGTTATGTGGCGCGACGTTTTCCTGAACAACAAGGACGCCGTCCTCGAAATGCTCGGCCGCTTTTCGGAAGATCTTGTGACCCTGCAACGCGCCATACGCTTTGGGGACGGTGAAACACTTGAGCGATTGTTCGGAGAAGCCCGCAGCCTGAGACGCGGCATCATTCAGGCCGGTCAAGATACCAACGCGCCTGACTTCGGCCGCCGGCCCGCCTCGGACAAGCCCAGCTAAGCTCAGCGTGACCTTGGGACTTAGTTGGAAAGCGCCGCGAACTGAGCCGTGCGCAAATCAACTTCCACGGCCTGGCATTCGCTGGCCGACATCGCCAACAGGTGGACGTGAACTTCGTCGGCCCCAAGCGTTGCCGCGCGCTGGCGGATTTCGGCAAGATTTAAGCTCGGCTGTTCGTTCGACAGGCGGCCGATGGCCAGAATTTTGCGCTCGGTTTTGTTTGAGCGGCGGACAAGCACATAGCTGGCGATGCTGAGCGGCGGGCAATCGAACAAACTGTAGACGGTGTGGACATAGCGGCGGCCAGACGCGCCGGTCCAGAAATGGAACCGTGGTGCGGTATCGCTCAGGCCCGAATCCAACGCCGTCGCCGGCTTTGCAAGATGAACTTCGCGGCGCGAACGGAATTCCGCCAAGGCGATGATTTCGGCACTCATAACGCAACACCCCTGAATCGGCCTTAGGCCGTACGCACGTCTTTTTATGCCTTTGTCATACCCCGCTAAGGTGAATGTTCTCGATGTTTTGAAGCCAAAATTTGACGCGAATGGTGCCTTGGCTGGGCTTGTCGGGAATATGGTCAAAGAAGCGTTGAGAACTGGCCGGCGGCGCAACACTCAGTCTGAGTATTGGCGGTGCAAAGCGGTAAACGTAAAAAACCGTCAATGGTTGCAGTGGCTCGCGCTCTAACTGCAAGGCAAAGCTAGAGTGCTTCCGGAAAAGTGGGAACCGGTTTTCCGGAAAGAAGCACGACAAAGCAAAGAGCTAGGGTCTGTGTGTTATTCAATCAAAACCGGTCAGACCCTAGCCGCAGTGGGAATATGTGCAGTCGCTGCAGGTCCAGCAGCCCTCAATCCGCAACAGGCTGCGGTGGCCGCAACGCGGGCAGACACGGCCCGTCGCGGCGGGGCCAGTGCCGCGCTCAGTGCGCCGGGTGCCTTCGAAGGGCGGCGAACTGGGACGGTTTACTGGGAGCGGCGACAATGAACCTTCAGATCCCGTGCTGTCCGCCTTGAGCCGTAGTGGTGCCGCTTCAGTTCCGGAAGTCGGGACCAAGAACCCGGTCCGGATCATATGCTCTTCA
This sequence comes from Hyphomicrobium sp., assembly GCA_043740265.1. Lineage (GTDB taxonomy): Bacteria > Pseudomonadota > Alphaproteobacteria > Rhizobiales > Hyphomicrobiaceae > Hyphomicrobium_B. The sequence continues at coordinate 772 of JAYUCQ010000227.1, read as the reverse complement.
ATGATGTCGCCGATGGCCGCCAACAAACTCGGCACATAACGCCCGCCCATCCAGCGTCCGCCCTCGGGATCGAACACGGCCTTCAATTCTTCGGCGACGAAGGTGACGTCGCCGCCGCGGCGGAACACAGCACTGATCATGCGAGTGAGGGCGACAGTCCAGGCATAGTGCTCGAGATTTTTTGTATTGATAAAAATCTCGAACGGCCGGCGGCGGCCATCGCGGACAATATCGTTGATAGTGACATAGAGCGCGTGGGGGCTTGCCGGCCATTTGATTTTGTACGTCAACCCTTCCAGCGCGGCGTCGCGTTCGAGCGGCTGGGTCATGTAGACGACGCTGTCGGAATTCTTGTTGCCGTCGCTCTTCACCGCAGCGGCAATGGACGCCGCTGGCGGAACACTCTTTTCTGAGCTGTGGCGATCCGAAGGTTTATCTGCTGCTTCTTGGCTCAGTTCCGGCGCGGGCTCCGGCTTTGCAGGCAAGAGCACCGCCCCGGTGACAAGATTGGGCCGGTACGTCGTGCAGCCTTTGAGGCCCATGGCATAGGCCTTGGCATAGATATCGCGGAAGTCCTCAAACGGCAGCGTCTCCGGGCAATTGATCGTTTTTGAAATGGCGCTATCGACAAACGGCTGCAGCGCAGCCTGCATGCCGAGATGCGCGGCTGGCGTCAGCTGTTCGGCCAAAACAAACGGTTCAGGCAGCGGTGCCTCTTTGCCAGTGCGCGCAGTTTCCGTCCGGTTGATAAACGCGCTGTAGGCAAAGTCGG
>JAYUCQ010000226.1:0-1897 GCA_043740265.1 Hyphomicrobium sp. | reverse complement strand
CGAGGTGTGCATACCCCGGCACGGTCATCGGTACTCGTTCCATCGTCATCTTTAACGCCTCCTTGAAGCCCGCACCTTCGTGCGGTCCTTTTTGACGCCTGTCCTCACATTCAATATGCGTTCGGACAAACGCGCCGGCATGGGTAATTAGGGGAAATCAGACTTAGCGGTGGGCAAACCCTTGAAGCGGGGCAACTTGCAGCGTATCCGATTTCAACGCCTTAATCGCCCGCGTCACCGCAACGGCCCCCGCTAAGGTTGTATAATAGGGGATGTGGTGAAGCAAGGCCGAGCGCCTGATGTCCTTGCTGTCGACGAGCGCCTTGGTGCCTTCGGTGGTATTGAAAACCAGCTGAACGTCGCCATTTTTGATCGCATCGACGACGTGCGGACGGCCTTCCAGAACCTTGTTGATCGTTTCGCAAACGATGCCGTGCGCCTCAAGGTGGCGCTTGGTGCCCCGGGTCGCGATGACCTTGAAGCCCATCGCGGCCAGTTCCTTGACCGGCGCAACGATCCGGGTTTTGTCATTTTCCTTGACCGACACGAACACGGTGCCGGTAAACGGCAATTTCTGCCCCGCACCGATTTGGCTTTTACCGAACGCCATGCCGAAGTCGCGATCGATGCCCATGACTTCGCCGGTCGAGCGCATCTCAGGCCCCAACACGGGGTCGACGCCTAAGAACCGCGCAAACGGGAAGACGGCTTCCTTGACCGCGATATGATCGAACACTGGCGTCTTCAGCTTGAACGAGGCCAGCGGCTTGCCAGCCATAATCTCAGATGCAATTGCCGCGATCGGCAAGCCGATGACCTTGGCGACGAACGGCACGGTGCGCGAGGCGCGCGGATTGACTTCCAAGATATAGACGTGGCCATCCTTGATTGCGAACTGCACATTCATGAGGCCGACGACATTCAGCGCCAATGCCAATTCGTGCGTCTGGCGGCTGAGTTCAGCAATAACATCCGGCTGCAGGGAATATGGCGGCAACGAGCACGCGCTGTCACCGGAGTGAATGCCAGCTTCCTCGATGTGCTCCATGATGCCGGCGATAAACGTGTCGCGGCCATCAGACAGGCAATCGACATCGACTTCGACGGCGTCGGTCAGATACCGGTCGATGAGCAGCGGCCGCTTGTCCGAGACAATGAGTTCAGACGGCCGGTCGAGCGTCGCCGACAGCCGCGTGATGTACCGGTCGATCTCGGGGCCGTCGTGAATGATCTCCATCGCCCGGCCACCGAGCACGTAAGATGGCCGGATCACGATTGGATAGCCGATGCGGTCGGCCACCGCGCGGGCTTCACCGGGGTTGCGCGCGATGCCGCTTTCGGGCTGTAACAGCTTGAGCTTTTCGATCAGCGCTTTAAAGCGGTCGCGATCCTCGGCCAGATCAATCGCGTCCGGCGAAGTGCCAAGAATGGGTACGCCTGCTTCTTCCAAGGCGCTGGCGAGTTTCAACGGCGTCTGGCCACCGAACTGAACGATCACGCCTTTGACGCGGCCGTTGGCGTTTTCAGCTCTGATGACTTCGAGCACGTCTTCAGCTGTCAGCGGTTCGAAATAGAGCCGGTCAGAGGTGTCGTAGTCGGTCGACACGGTCTCTGGATTGCAGTTGATCATGATCGTTTCATAACCGGCTTTGGTCAGCGCAAAGCAGGCATGGCAACAGCAGTAGTCAAACTCGATGCCCTGGCCGATGCGGTTTGGACCACCGCCAAGAATGACGATTTTTTCCCGCGCAGTCGGTTTGGATTCGCACACCGGCTCGTCGACAAGCCCGGTCTCGTAGGTTGAATACATATACGCCGTCGGTGCCGCGAATTCCGCAGCGCACGTATCGATGCGCTTGAAAACTGGCAGAACGCCCAACGCATGGCGATGGCGGAC